>NZ_JBEOZU010000094.1:0-34801 GCF_040298185.1 Streptomyces sp. NPDC001634
CCGAAACCGCGGACGTCGCGGCCTTGCGCACGGACCGCAGCGCGCCGCGCAGCCGGTCGGCGGCCTCCTCGCCCCGCTTGGTCCCGGAGCCGGAAGTCCCCTTTGCCGTCTCCTGGTCCGAAGACTTCTCCGGCACGGGCGGCAACGCCACGACCCGGGTCGCGTCCGCCGGCACCTCCTCCTTGGGATCGGGCGCGTGGATGACCTCGTTGAGCATCGCCCGCGCGCTGTCGTCGGCCAGGCGCTGCTGCGGGTCCTTGGCGAGCAGCCCGAAGATGACGTTCTTCAGCGGCCCCGCGTTCTTCGGCTCCCCGACCGGCTCGGTCATCACCGCGGTCAGCGTGGCGATCGCCGACCCCTTGTCGTAGGGCGGCACGCCCTCGACCGCCGCGTACAGCAGTCCGCCGAGCGACCACAGGTCCGCCGCCGGGCCCGGCTTGTGCCCGCGCGCCCGCTCCGGCGAGATGTACGAGGGGGCGCCGACGAGCATGCCGGTGGAGGTGATGGACGGGTCACCCTCGACCTGGGCGATGCCGAAGTCGGTGAGCACGACCCGGCCGTCCTCGGCGATCAGCACGTTCGACGGTTTCACGTCGCGGTGCAGGATGCCCTCACGGTGCGCGGCACGCAGCACGTCGAGGATCGCGAGCCCGACCTCGGCGGCTCGCTTCGGCTCGAGCAGGCCGTCCTCGCGGATGACCTCCGCGAGCGACTTGCCCTCGATCAGCTCCATCACGATCCAGGGCCGGTCGTCCTCGTGGACCACGTCGAAGACGGTCACCGCGCCGTTGTTGCGGATCCGGGCGATCGCCTTGGCCTCGCGCAGCGTGCGCGTGATGAGCCGGCGTTTCTCGTCCTCGTCGATGCTCGACGGGAACCGCAGCTCCTTGACGGCGACCGTGCGGCCCAGGGTCTCGTCCTTGGCCCGCCACACCGTGCCCATGCCGCCGCGGCCGAGTACGTCTCCCAGCCGGTACCGCCCGGCGAGGAGACGTTCGCTCTTGTCCTGACGGGATTCCCCCGCCCGCTCCGCCTCCGACATGCGTCCCCTCATGCAACCCGCCCTGACAGAGCCTCCATTGTCCCTCACGCACGGACCGCCCAACGCCCAGGGTGCCCCTGATTCGGCCGCTCGGCCCGTATCGAAGGGCGCCTCGGCCGAACCCCACCGCCGGAGCGGTCGGGAACGGGCCTGGCCCGATCCCCCATCAATGCGCGTACGGCATGGGCCTGTTCGGAGGGACGAGAAGCCGCAGGAGTCCCCAGGAAAGCCCGCCCGCGGCCCTCTCTGCAACCTCTACAACGGCACGATGTCCGGCGCGCCCAGCCTCGCCGCATCCGCCGTCAGATCGTCGGGCTGGCGCTGCGACTCCCGCTCCGCCTCCACCCGCTTCTCATAGTGCTCGACCTCGCGCTCGATCTGGTCCTTGTCCCACCCGAGCACCGGCGCCATCAGCTCGGCCGCCTCCCGGGCACTGCGCGTCCCGCGGTCGAACGTCTCGATCGAGATGCGGGTCCGCCGGGTCAGCACGTCGTCCAGGTGCCGCGCGCCCTCGTGCGAGGCCGCGTACACGACCTCCGCCCGCAGATAGTCGTCGGCCGCCTTGAGCGGTTCACCCAGTGAGGCATCGGCCGCGATCAGGTCGAGCACTTCCTCCGCCAACGAGCCGTAACGGTTCAACAGGTGCTCCACGCGGACCACATGCAGCCCGGTACGTGCCGCCATGCGTGCCCGCGCGTTCCACAGCGCCCGGTACCCCTCGGCGCCCAGCAGCGGGACGTCCTCGGTGACGCATTCGGCGACGCGCCGGTCGAGGCCGTGCACCGCCTCGTCGACGGCGTCCTTGGCCATCACCCGGTACGTCGTGTACTTGCCGCCTGCCACGACCACGAGCCCTGGCACCGGATGCGCCACCGTGTGCTCGCGGGACAGCTTGCTGGTGGCGTCCGACTCCCCGGCGAGCAGCGGCCTGAGACCCGCGTACACGCCCTCCACGTCATCACGGGTGAGCGGCACCGCCAGGACCGAGTTCACATGCTCCAGCAGATAGTCGATGTCCGCGCTGGAGGCCGCCGGGTGCGCCTTGTCGAGGCTCCAGTCGGTGTCGGTCGTCCCGATGATCCAGTGCCGGCCCCACGGTATGACGAAGAGGACGGACCTCTCGGTCCGCAGGATCAGGCCCGTCGTCGAGCTGACCCTGTCCCTGGGCACGACCAGATGGATGCCCTTGGACGCCCGTACGTGGAACTGGCCCCGCTCGCCCACCATCGCCTGGGTGTCGTCGGTCCACACCCCGGTGGCGTTGACGATCTGCTGGGCGTGGATCTCGTACTCCCCTCCCCCCTCCACGTCCTGCACTCTGGCGCCGACGACCCGCTCGCCCTCGCGCAGGAAGCCGGTCACACGCGCCCGGTTGGCGACCTTCGCCCCGTACCACGCGGCCGTACGCACCAGGGTTGCCACATAGCGGGCGTCATCCATCTGCGCGTCGTAGTACTGCAACGCGCCGACCAGCGCGTCCTTCTGCAGACAGGGGGCGACACGCAGGGCGTGACGACGGCTCAGGTGACGGTGCAACGGCAGGCCTCGGCCGTGTCCGCGGGCCATCGACATGGCGTCGTAGAGCGCGACGCCCGAGCCCGCGTACAGCCGTTCCCAGCCCTTGTGCTGAAGCGGATACAGGAACGGCACCGGCTTCACGAGATGGGGCGCGAGGCGCTCCAGCAGCAGCCCGCGCTCCTTCAGCGCCTCGCGCACCAGCGCGAAGTCGAGCATCTCCAGATAGCGCAGGCCGCCGTGTATCAGCTTGCTGGACCTGCTGGAGGTGCCCGACGCCCAGTCACGCGCCTCGACCAGGCCCGTGGCCAGACCGCGCGTGACGGCGTCCAGAGCAGTGCCCGCGCCGACCACTCCTCCGCCCACCACCAGCACGTCCAGCTCGCGCTCGGCCATCGCCGCCAGCGACTCGGCGCGCTGCGCCGGCCCGAGTGTCCCTGTCCTCACCGCTGCCTCCCGCCATGTCGCACCGGCCCCACCCGTCAAGCGAAGCCCGACTCACATTCCCCCATGCCCAAAGTCTGACCGGGATGCCCGACTTCGGCCACCACGCGCCCGGGGCCTGTGGACAACACACGGGGAAATTCACCCCGTCAATCCCGCAAATCGGTCATATTTACCCCTAGTCTGACATTGCGCTCGCTCTTTCTGTCCACAGGGCTTGCGCACCTCTCCCGCTTCGGCTATCGGGAAGGACGCCCCACGCCATGCCCGCAGATCTCGCCGTCATCGGACTCGGTCACCTCGGCCTGCCCCTGGCCCAGGCCGCAGTCGCCGCCGGCATCCCCACACTCGGGTACCGCACGGGCCCTGAGGCCGGTTCCTTCACCGCCGCCGAACTGCGACGGATGCTCGCGCGGGGTTTCCGGCCGACCACCAACCCCGCCGAACTCGGCCGTGTCCGCACCGCCGTCATCTGCGCCCCTGCGTCGCGCGGCGCCGACGGCACGCCCGACCTGACCCAGGTGGAGGCGGCCGCCCGCACGCTCGCCGCGCGACTGCGTCCGCACACCACCGTGATCCTGGAGTCGCCGGTGCCGCCCGGCACGACGGACGAGTTCCTGCGTCCGCTCCTCGAAGAGGGCTCCGGTCTGCGCGCGGGACGCGACTTCCACCTCGCGTACTCGCCGAGCCGCGTCGACCCCGGCAACCGCGACTTCGGGGCCGCCAACACCCCCAAGGTCATCGGCGGCCTCACCCCCGCCTGCACCGAGTCGGCCGCCACCTTCTACGGGCGCCTGACCGACAAGGTGGTACGCGCGCGTGGACCGCGCGAGGCGGAGACCGTGCAGGTCCTGGAGACGAACTACCGGCAGGTCAATATCGCCCTGGTCAACGAGATGGCGGTGCTCTGCCACGACCTGGGCGTCGACCTGTGGGACGTCATCCGCTGCGCGGAGACCAAGCCGTTCGGCTTCCAGGCCTTCCGCCCCGGCCCCGGCGTCGGCGGCCACGCCGTCGCCCAGGACCTCGCGGGCCTGACCGGACGCAGCCTGCGGATGGTCGAACTGGCGCAGCAGGTCAACAGCAACATGCCCCGGTACGTCGTCCAGCGCGCGGCCACGCTCCTGAACGAGCACGGCAAGTCGGCCCGCGGCGCGCGCGTGCTGCTGCTCGGCGTGACGTACAAGCCGGACCTCGCCGACCTGCAGGGCTCCCCGGCGCACGAAATCGCGCTGCGGCTGATGGAGCTGGGCGCGTCCGTCAGCTACCACGACCCGCACGTTCCCGCGTGGAGTGTCCTGGACCGCCCGATCCCGCGCGCGGACTCCCTCTACGAGGCGGCGGCCGGCGCCGACCTGACGATCCTGGTCCAGCAGCACCGTACGTATGACCTGCAGGGGTTGTCGGTGAAGGCGCAGTTGTTGCTGGATACGCGGGGGGCTACGCCTACGGGGGCGGCGCATCGGTTGTGAAGGGGGGCGCGTGGGTGGCTTAGCCGCTGGGGCTGGTGGCGTACGGGGCGGCTCCGCCGATACCGTGCGGGCAGGTGGAGCTCACCGCAGCGGGCAAAGAATTACTGCGGCAGGCTCCAGGCCGGTTAACGGGTGTCCGCCCCTAGTGTTTATAGGGGCGGCCGCTCACCATCCGAAGATCCGCAAGATCCACCTCCTCCGACGTCGCGCCACCCGATGGCGGATCCGGTACCGTACAAAAGCGGAGCCCACCGCAGGGGTCACTGCGGCAGGCTCCAGGATGGTTCACGGAGTGTCCGCCCCTAGTTCTTGTAGGGGCGGCCGCTCACCATCCAAAAATCCGCAAGATCCACCTCCTCCGGCACTGCACCATCCGAAGACGGATCCGGTCCCAGCCCTTCACCGTCCGAAGACGGATCCGGTCCCAGCGGGTGGGCTTGCGGTGACGGCCCATGGGCGCGCCCCCTTCCACGACGCCGCCCAGAGACCCGGTAAGCGGCACGTCGGAACTCGGGCCGGGCCCCGAGGGCCGGGGTCCGGAACCATGTCCTTGGAAGGGGGCGCCCCAGAGAACTGGGTCGCCGGAAACGGACACTATCGGCTCAGCACGGCCGACCGACGCGCATTCGCCCCGAACGCAACCGTGCGCCCTCCGCCGTAAAACGCGCCCCACCAGGGCCACTTGAACACGCAAAAGGGCCCGGACCGCGCAGGTCCGGGCCCTCGATGCCGTACGGCCTACCGCCGATGCTGCGAATCCGCCACCGTCACCTCGACCCGCTGGAACTCCTTCAGCTCGCTGTACCCGGTGGTCGCCATCGCCCGCCGCAGAGCCCCGAAGAAGTTCATCGATCCGTCCGGCGTGTGCGACGGGCCCGTGAGGACCTCCTCGATCGTGCCGACCGTGCCGAGGTCGACCTTCTTGCCGCGCGGCAGCTCCTCGTTGACGGCCTCCATGCCCCAGTGGTTGCCCTTGCCCGGTGCGTCCGTCGCACGCGCGAGCGGCGAGCCCATCATCACCGCGTCGGCGCCGCAGGCGATCGCCTTGGGGAGGTCGCCGGACCAGCCGACGCCGCCGTCCGCGATCACGTGCACATACCGGCCGCCGGACTCGTCCATGTAGTCGCGCCGGGCCGCCGCCACGTCCGCGACCGCCGTGGCCATGGGGACCTGGATGCCCAGCACGTTGCGCGTGGTGTGCGCGGCGCCGCCGCCGAAGCCGACCAGCACACCGGCCGCGCCGGTGCGCATCAGGTGCAGGGCTGCGGTGTACGTGGCGCAGCCGCCGACGATCACCGGGACGTCGAGCTCGTAGATGAACTGCTTCAGGTTCAGCGGCTCGTGCGAGCCGGAGACGTGCTCCGCCGAGACCGTCGTACCGCGGATGACGAAGATGTCCACTCCCGCGTCGACGACCGCCTTGGAGAACTGCGCCGTACGCTGCGGGGAGAGCGCGGCCGCCGTGACCACGCCGGAGTCGCGCACCTCCTTGAGGCGCGCGCCGATCAGCTCTTCCTTGATGGGAGCCGCGTAGATCTCCTGGAGGCGGCGGGTCGCGGACTCGGCGGGCAGCTCCGTGATCTCGTCGAGCAGCGGCTGGGGGTCCTCGTACCGCGTCCACAGGCCCTCGAGGTTCAGCACGCCGAGGCCGCCCAGCTCGCCGATGCGGATCGCGGTGGCCGGGGAGACGACCGAGTCCATGGGGGCGGCCAGGAAGGGCAGCTCGAAGCGGTAGGCGTCGATCTGCCAGGCGATCGAGACCTCCTTCGGGTCCCGCGTACGGCGGCTGGGGACGACGGCGATGTCGTCGAAGGCGTACGCCCGGCGGCCGCGCTTGCCGCGCCCGATCTCGATCTCAGTCACGTCTGTGGCCTTTCCCTGATGCGTTTCAGCGTCTTCCAGTATCGCCGACAGGTGCGGCGGCGGCCCCGCGCAGGTACGCCGAGGGCGGTCCCGGAGGCTCCGGGACCGCCCTCGGCGTACCGACCGCGCGCGTGTCAGCCCTTGTTGGTGTAGTTCGGCGCCTCGACGGTCATCTGGATGTCGTGCGGGTGGCTCTCCTTGAGACCCGCCGAGGTGATCCGTACGAAGCGGCCCTTGGACTCCATCTCGTCGATGGTGGCGGCGCCCACGTAGCCCATGGTCTGGCGCAGGCCTCCGACGAGCTGGTGCAGCACGTTGGACAGCGGGCCGCGGTAGGGCACCTGGCCCTCGACGCCCTCGGGCACGAGCTTGTCGTCGGACGACACCTCGGCCTGGAAGTACCGGTCCTTCGAGTACGACTTGCCCTGGCCGCGGGACTGCATGGCACCGAGCGATCCCATGCCGCGGTACGACTTGAACTGCTTGCCGTTGATGAACAGCAGCTCGCCCGGCGACTCCTCGCAGCCCGCGAGGAGGCTGCCCAGCATCACCGTGTCGGCACCGGCGGCGAGCGCCTTGCCGATGTCGCCGGAGTACTGCAGACCGCCGTCGCCGATCAGCGGGATGCCCGCCGGACGGGCGGCGAGGGAGGCCTCGTAGATGGCCGTGACCTGCGGGACGCCGATACCGGCGACCACTCGGGTGGTGCAGATCGACCCCGGGCCGACACCCACCTTGATGCCGTCGACACCGGCGTCGATGAGCGCCTGGGCGCCGTCGCGGGTGGCGACGTTGCCGCCGATCACGTCGACGTTCACGCTCGACTTGATCTTCGACATCCAGCTGAGGGCGTTGCTGTTGTGGCCGTGCGAGGTGTCGACGACCAGGAAGTCCACACCGGCCTCGGCGAGCGCCTGGGCGCGCTCCAGCGCCTCGGGGCTGGCGCCGACGGCGGCACCGACGAGCAGGCGGCCCTCGGCGTCCTTGGCGGCGTTGGGGTACTTCTCCGCCTTGACGAAGTCCTTGACCGTGATGAGGCCCTTGAGGATGCCCGCATCGTCGACCAGGGGCAGCTTCTCGATCTTGTGCTTGCGCAGCAGTTCGATGGCTTCGGTGCCCGAGATGCCGACCTTGCCGGTGACCAGCGGCATCGGCGTCATGACCTCGCGGACCTGACGGCTCCGGTCGGACTCGAAGGCCATGTCGCGGTTGGTGACGATGCCCAGCAGCTTGCCGGCCGGGTCGGTGACCGGGACACCGCTGATGCGGAACTTGGCGCACAGGGCGTCCGCCTCGGCGAGCGTGGCCTCGGGGCGCACCGTGATCGGGTCGGTGACCATGCCGGACTCGGACCGCTTCACCAGGTCGACCTGGTTGACCTGGTCCTCGACGGAGAGGTTGCGGTGCAGCACACCGACGCCGCCCAGCCGGGCCATCGCGATCGCCATGCGGGACTCGGTCACCTTGTCCATCGCCGCCGACAGCAGCGGGATGTTGACACGCACGTTGCGGGAAATACGGGACGAGGTGTCGACCGCGTTGGGGAGCACCTCGGATGCGCCCGGCAGCAGCAGCACGTCGTCGTAGGTCAGCCCGAGTGTCGCGAATTTTCCGGGCACTCCGTCGACGTTGGCAGTCATGACACCTTCCCCAAATGGCCTTGATCGGTGCGGATGTCCATGCTAACGGGAAGCATGGGTCTCTCATTCCACGGTTCGGGGTGGCCCCCGGCTTCGTATGTTCGTACGGAGTCCGTGTTCGGCCTGTTCATAGGGGGCCCGGGGGCCGCGTGCCCAGAGGCTGAGCATGGTTCGGCACCGCCGAACTGCACCGCCGAACTGCACCGCCGAACTGCACCGCCGAACTGCACCGCCGAACTGCACCGCCGAACTGCACCGTCGTGGCTGATCGCCGTTGCGGCGGAAAAGAACCCGCTACTGCTCGGCCAGCGCCCGCAGCCTGCTCAGTGCCCTGTGCTGCGCCACCCTCACCGCTCCCGGTGACATTCCCAACATCTGACCCGTCTCCTCCGCCGTCAAGCCCACCGCGATCCGCAGCAGAAGCAGCTCGCGCTGGTTCTCGGGGAGGTTGGCCAGGAGCTTCTTGGCCCACTCGGCGTCGCTGCTCAGCAGCGCCCGCTCCTCGGGGCCCAGGGAATCGTCCGGGCGTTCCGGCATCTCGTCCGACGGGACCGCCGTCGAACCGGGGTGCCGCATCGCCGCGCGCTGCAGATCGGCGACCTTGTGCGCGGCGATCGCGAAGACGAACGCCTCGAAGGGGCGGCCGGTGTCCTTGTAGCGCGGCAGCGCGAGGAGGACCGCGACGCAGACCTCCTGGGCCAGGTCCTCGACGAAGTGACGGGCATCGCCGGGCAGTCTGGACAGGCGCGTACGGCAGTAGCGCAGGGCCAGAGGGTGAACGCGGGCGAGCAGGTCATGGGTCGCCTGCTCGTCGCCGTCGACGGCGCGATGGACGAGCGCACCGATCAGCGTTGTCTCGTCGTCGCGCATCGGTCCATGGTGCCTTGGCGTGGTCCGATCCGTGGCACCGCGTCCGTAGTTGTGCACCGAAGCGTTATGAGCAGGTGCGCCGGAACTCATCTCCTGCGCCCTCCCCTCCCGCTCGATCGACTCGTCCCCGAGGAACTCCACACCTCCAAGGATGCGGCATCCGCGGCGAAACGAGCAGCGGGCACCCGGCGGGCCCCATTGCCAAGCGGCTCCAGGGACGTGCGGGAGCGTTCCCGCGCCGTTCGCGACATGCGTTCCCGCGCCGTTCGCGACATGCGTTCCCGCGTCGTTCGCGACATGCGTTCCCGCGTCGTTCGCGACATGCGTTCCCGCGTCGTTCGCGACATGCGTTCCCGCGTCGTTCGGGACATGCCCGAACCTCCCTGGGCCGCGCCCCGCCCACCGAGCGGCAGGCGGGGATCCGCGTACCCCCGCGATGATCCACTCAGCGGACCAGGCCCCACCGGAAGCCGAGCGCCACCGCGTGCGCGCGGTCCGAGGCGCCGAGCTTCTTGAACAGTCGCCGGGCGTGCGTCTTCACGGTGTCCTCGGAGAGGAACAGCTCGCGGCCGATCTCCGCGTTGGAACGGCCGTGGCTCATGCCCTCGAGCACCTGGATCTCACGCGCGGTGAGCGTCGGCGCGGCGCCCATCTCGGCCGAGCGCAGCCGACGCGGGGCGAGCCGCCAGGTCGGGTCGGCGAGGGCCTGCGTGACGGTCGCCCGCAGCTCCGCGCGCGATGCGTCCTTGTGCAGATAGCCGCGCGCGCCGGCGGCGACCGCGAGCGCCACCCCGTCCAGGTCCTCGGCGACGGTGAGCATGATGATGCGCGCACCGGGGTCGGCGGACAGCAGCCGCCGCACCGTCTCGACGCCGCCCAGACCGGGCATGCGTACGTCCATCAGAATCAGGTCCGAGCGGTCGGCCCCCCAGCGGCGGAGGACTTCCTCGCCGTTGGCCGCCGTCGTCACGCGCTCGACGCCGGGCACGGTCGCCACCGCGCGGCGGAGCGCCTCTCGGGCAAGCGGGGAGTCGTCGCAGACGAGGACGGATGTCATGACCGCCCTCCGCAGCTGATGCGCGTCACCTTGAGCCTCCAGGCTGGTACGAATCGTCACCTGTGCGGTCGACGCCCTCGGACGCCTGCCCGAGCGCTTGTGTTTTCAACCGCCTCCGCACTCTCAACGATGGTCACTCGAAAGAGTTACGGTGCAGCAAGCCATCTTCGGCACTGTACGTGAGGGTGCGGACACGGTGCAGACATGCGCGGCGGACCCTCGAACTTTCATCACAACCTATGCCCCATTTAGCCGCTTTTCTTCCCGTTAGGTGGTGTCTGGAGCTAGATTCGCAATGAGTCATATTTTCATCTCCTAAGATCGTCGATGTACGGTCGGAGGTGCATATCCGCCCATAACGGCAACAAGGGGACACGCAATGGCAGATTTCTCCCGCCTTCCCGGTCCGAACGCGGACCTCTGGGACTGGCAGCTCCATGCGGCCTGCCGTGGGGTCGACAGCTCGCTCTTCTTCCATCCGGAGGGTGAGCGCGGTGCAGCCCGGAGCGCTCGCGAGAACTCGGCCAAAGAGGTCTGCATGAGGTGCCCCGTGCGCGCGGAGTGTGCGGCACACGCACTGGCGGTGCGCGAGCCGTACGGCGTATGGGGTGGACTGACCGAGGACGAACGCGAAGAGCTCATGGGACGAGCACGCAACCGGCTGGTGCCGGCATCGACGACCAGCGGGGGCACCGCCGCCTCGAACAACTGAAGGAACGTTTTTGCACGACGGGCACGCACGAGCGTGCCCATTTTTGGGGTGAGGCACCCCATCTTTGGGGTGAGGTACCCCCATCCGAGGGCCGACGCCCCCTCTCCAGCAGGGTGGAGTGACCCCTGTTGAGGCAGGGTGGAGTGCCCTAGCGCACAGCCGCCCGCGCCAGCTCTCCCAGCGTCGCCGCCACCGCCGGCACATGTGCCAGGTCCGGCAGGGTCAGGGCGACGATCTCCCGCCGCACCGCGGGTTCCAGCGCCACCGGGCGCGCACCCCTGGGACGTACGGACTCGATCGCGAGCTGCGGCAGGACCGCCACGCCGAGGCCGGCGCCGACCAGGCCGACCACCGCCGGATAGTCGTCGGTCGCAAAATCGATGCGCGGAGTGAAGCCGGCGCTCTCGCACACCTCCACCAGCTGCCCCCGGCAACGCGGACAGCCCGCGATCCAGGGCTCGCCGGCGAGCTCGCCGATCGCGACCGACTCCGCGCGCGCCAGCCGGTGCCGGTCGGGGACGAGCCCGACCAGCCGGTCGACGAGCAGGGGCCGTACGACCAGGTCGTCCCACTCCTCGGCGCCGGCCGCCCCCTCGTAGCGGAAGGCGAGCGCGATGTCGCAGTCTCCGGCCCGCAGTTTCTCGACGGACTCGGGCGGCTCGGCCTCCTCCAGGGAGACCCGGGTGCCGGGGTGCGCGGCCCGCAGGGCGGCGAGCGCGGCCGGGACGAGCGTGGAGCTGCCGCTCGGGAAGGAGACGAGGCGGACGCGGCCGGCGCGCAGTCCGGCGATGGCGGCGACCTCCTCCTCGGCGGCCGTCAGCCCCGCGAGGATGCCCGCCGCATGCCGCACCAGCGCCTCGCCGGCCTGCGTCAGACGCATCTCACGGCCGCTGCGGATCAGCAGCGGTGTGCCGACGGACGCCTCCAGCGCCTTCATCTGCTGGCTGACGGCGGGCTGGGTGCAGCCCAGCTCGCGCCCCGCCGCGGAGAAGGAACCGGTGGCGGCCACGGCGCGCAGCACGCGGAGATGTCGGGCCTCGATCACCCTGTGAGCATAAGCGCATCTTGGATACGGCGGCGAATATTGCATCGACGCTTTGACTGCGCATCCCCTACCGTGCGGACATGAAGCTTCTGTCTCTGAACCTGGGCCGGCCCGTGGCCGTCGACCACACCGACCAGCCGGAGGGCCTGACCGGCATCGACAAGCAGCCCGTGACCGGGCCGGTGCGGGTGGCCGCGCCCGGACCCAAGGGGACCGGCGCGAGCGGGGTGGCCGGTGACACCGTGTGCGATCTGAGGCACCACGGCGGCGACGACCAGGCGGTGTACGCGGTCGCCCGTGAGGACCTGGACGACTGGGAGCGCGAACTGGGCCGGACGCTGCCGAACGGCTCCTTCGGGGAGAACCTCACCACGGAAGGGCTGGACGTGTCCGGCGCACGGATCGGCGAGCGCTGGCGCATCGGGTCCGAGGTGGTGCTGGAGGTCACCTCCGGGCGGATCCCGTGCCGCACCTTCCAGGAGCACCTGGGCGAACGGGGCTGGGTCAGGCGGTTCACGCAGAAGGGCGCGCCCGGCGCGTACCTGCGAGTGGTCGAACCGGGTGAGATACGGTCCGGCGACCCCATCGAGATCGTGCACCGGCCCGACCACGACGTGACGGTCGCCCTCCAGTTCCGGGCGTCGACGACGGAACGGCACCTGCTGCCGCGCCTGTTGGCGGCAGGCGACGCTCTGCACCCGGAGAGTGCGGCGTCGGCCCGGGAGTACGCGCAGAAGCACACGGCCGGGAACTGACGGAGCCCCTGGGGACGTTGGTGGCGGAGCCGGTGAAATGCCCGGTCCGCCGGGCGGACTCCCCCGGTCCGGGTCACTATCTTTGGCCCATGACAACGGCTCTGATTACGGGATCGACCGCGGGCATCGGCGCCGCGTTCGCACGGCGGCTCGCCGCCGACGGCCATGACCTCGTCCTGGTGGCACGCGACACCAAGCGGCTGCGGGAGCAGGCGACCGAGTTGCACGACCGCCATGGCATCGAGGCGGAGGTGCTGACGGCGGACCTGGCGACCGACGACGGCATCGAGAAGGTGGCCGCGCGCCTGTCCGACCTCAGGAACCCGGTCGACCTGCTGGTCAACAACGCGGGCTTCGGCAACAAGGGCCGTTATCTCGACGTGCCGATGGCCGACGAGCTGAGGATGCTCAAGGTGCACTGCGAGGCCGTACTGCGGCTGACGAGCGCGGCGGCGGAGGCGATGCGTACGCGCGGCCGCGGCGGGGTCGTCAACGTGGCGTCGGTCGCGGCGTTCGTACCGCGCGGTACGTACGGTGCGTCCAAGGCATGGGTCGTGCAGTTCACGCAGGGCGCGGCGAAGGACCTGGCCGGGTCCGGCGTACGGCTGATGGCGTTGTGCCCGGGCTTCGTACGGACGGAGTTCCACGAGCGGGCCGGGATGGGCACGGACAACATCCCGAACTGGATGTGGCTGGACGCCGACAAGCTGGTCGCCACGGCGCTCGCGGATCTGGCCCGGGGCAAGTCGCTGTCCATCCCGGACCCCCGGTACAAGGCGCTGATGGGCGTGGTGAAGGTGACGCCGCGCGCGCTGCTGGGCGGGATCAGCTCGCGGACGGGGCGCAAGTACGGGCCGCAGTAGGCCTTCGAGTACGGAGCACGGGCCGCGGCAGGGGCCGAGCACGGTCTCCACGGCACAACTACGGCCCGTGGCAGGACAGGTGACGCCGCCCCTCGGGTGGGAAAATGGGCGTATCTGCCGGACCCAGGGGGGCCAGAGGCGGCGTCATGACATTTGTGCAGGTCATCGACTGTAAGACCAGCCGATTCGACGAGATGAACCAGCTCATGGACACATGGCTGGAGCAGACCGGGGGCAAGCGGACCGCGACACACAGCCTGATCGGCAAGGACAGGTCCGACTCCTCGCACTTCATCGAGATCGTGGAGTTCCCGTCGTACGAGGAGGCCATGCGGACCTCGAACCTTCCGGAGACCGACAAGATCTTCCACGACATGATCGCCCTCTGCGACGGGATGCCCACCTTCACGGATCTGGAGGTGGTGCGGGACGAGCAGTTGTACGTGGCCAACGTCCGGCGGTTCTTCGAGACGCTGGCGACCAAGGGGGAACTGCCGCCGCTCAACGCCCTGATCACCGAGGACTGCCACAGCCACGATCCCGTCAACGCCCAGGACACGATCGGGCTGGACGCGCTCCGGCGCGAGTACGAGGTGTGGCGGAACGCCTTCGACTTCACGTTCACGCTCGACGACGTGATCGCCCAGGGTGACCGGGTCTGCGCGCTGTGGACCTGGAACGCCACGCACACGGGCGAGTTCCTGGGGATCCCGTCCACCGGCAGGAACGTCACCATGACCGGGATGACCCTGATCCGGTTCGGTGCGGACGGAAAGATCGCCGAGACCTGGTGGCAGCACGACCAGCTCGGGCTGATGGCCCAGCTCGGTGCGCTCGACGCGCTCGAGAAGTAGGCGCCTTCGAGAACCAGGGCGCCCTCGAGAAGCAGGGCGCCCTCGAGAAGCAGGGCAACGGGAAGGCCCGGCACCCCAGGGGGGTGCCGGGCCTCAGTACGGCCTGCCGACGTACGTCAGTGGGCGTGACCGTGACCGTGACCGGCCGCGGCCGGCTCCTCCTCTTCCTTCTTCTCGACGACCAGGGTCTCGGTCGTCAGCAGCAGGGAGGCGATGGAGGCGGCGTTCTCCAGGGCGGAGCGGGTGACCTTGACCGGGTCGATGACGCCGGCCTTGATCAGGTCGCCGTACTCACCGGTGGCGGCGTTGTAGCCCTGGCCCTTGTCCAGCTCGGCGACCTTGGAGGCGATGACGTAGCCCTCCAGGCCCGCGTTCTCGGCGATCCAGCGCAGCGGCTCGACGACCGCGCGGCGGACGATGGCGACACCGGTGGCCTCGTCGCCCTGCTTGCCCAGGCCGCCCTCCAGCACCTTGGAGGCGTGGACCAGCGCGGAGCCACCGCCGGAGACGATGCCCTCCTCGACCGCGGCGCGGGTCGCGGAGATGGCGTCCTCCAGGCGGTGCTTCTTCTCCTTCAGCTCCACCTCGGTGGCGGCGCCGACCTTGATCACGCACACGCCGCCGGCCAGCTTCGCGAGGCGCTCCTGGAGCTTCTCGCGGTCCCAGTCGGAGTCCGTGGTCTCGATCTCGGCCTTGATCTGGGCGACGCGGCCCGCGACGTCCTCGGACTTGCCGCCGCCGTCGACGATGGTGGTGTCGTCCTTGGTGACCGTGACGCGGCGGGCGGTGCCCAGCACGTCCAGGCCGACCTGGTCGAGCTTGAGGCCGACCTCCTCGGAGACGACCGTGGCGCCGGTGAGGACCGCCATGTCCTGCAGCATCGCCTTGCGGCGGTCGCCGAAGCCGGGGGCCTTCACGGCGACGGCGTTGAACGTGCCGCGGATCTTGTTCACGACGAGGGTGGACAGGGCCTCGCCCTCGAGGTCCTCGGCGATGATCAGCAGAGGCTTGGAGGCGCCCGCCTGGATGACCTTCTCCAGCAGCGGCAGGAGGTCCGCGATGGCGGAGATCTTGCCCTGGTTGATGAGGATGTACGGGTCGTCGAGGACGGCCTCCATGCGCTCCTGGTCCGTCACGAAGTACGGCGACAGGTAGCCCTTGTCGAACGCCATGCCCTCGGTGAAGTCCAGCTCCAGCCCGAAGGTGTTGGACTCCTCGACGGTGATGACACCGTCCTTGCCGACCTTGTCCATCGCCTCGGCGATGAGCTCGCCGACCTGCTGGTCCTGGGCGGACAGCGCGGCGACGGCGGCGATGTCGGACTTCTCGTCGATCGGGCGGGCGGTGGCCAGCAGGTCGTCGGAGACGGCCTTGACCGCCGCGTCGATGCCCTTCTTCAGAGCAGCCGGGGAGGCACCCGCGGCGACGTTCTTCAGGCCCTCGCGCACGAGCGCCTGGGCGAGCACGGTGGCGGTGGTCGTACCGTCACCCGCGATGTCGTTGGTCTTGGTCGCCACCTCCTTCACCAGCTGGGCACCGAGGTTCTCGTACGGGTCCTCGACCTCGACCTCGCGGGCGATGGTGACACCGTCGTTGGTGATGGTGGGCGCGCCGAACTTCTTGTCGATGACGACGTTGCGGCCCTTGGGGCCGATCGTCACCTTCACCGTGTCGGCAAGCTTGTTGACGCCGCGCTCGAGGGCGCGACGGGCGTCCTCGTCGAACTTCAGGATCTTCGCCATGGAGCGTTTCAGTCCTCTCGTTGCGATCCTCGGCCGTCCTTGCGGAACGACCGCCGATCGCGGTGAAAAACGAACCGCGCCCCCGGCGCCCGGCTTGTCAACAGTCGCGGGGGCCAGGGGCGCAGCTCAAAGCAGTCAGCTTCGGTGAATTACTTCTCGATGATCGCGAGCACGTCGCGGGCCGAGAGAACGAGGTACTCCTCGTTGTTGTACTTCACCTCGGTGCCGCCGTACTTGCTGTAGAGAACGACGTCGCCGACCTTGACGTCGAGCTCGACACGCTTGCCGTCCTCGATGCGGCCCGGGCCCACGGCGAGGACGACGCCCTCCTGGGGCTTCTCCTTCGCGGTGTCCGGGATGACCAGGCCCGAGGCCGTGGTCTGCTCGGCGTCCAGCGGCTGGACCACGATGCGGTCCTCGAGCGGCTTGATGGCAACCTTGGAGCTGGCGGTCGTCACGATCCGACCTCCCCCTTCGGAGATCTCACGGGGTTAACTGTCTGAGGTGGCGACCAGGTCGATCCGTCGTCGCGGGTGCCGGACCTGCCCGTCGCTTTGTTGGCACTCTCCGGTGGCGAGTGCCAGAGCCGAGACTATGACCGCGATTAGCACTCGGTCAAGCGGAGTGCCAGTTGCCTGCGGCGCGCGGCGGATCGGTGGGCTTGCCGCCGGGTTCGTTTGCCACCCGGCGGTGGGGTGAACGTCCTGGGGCTGCGCCCCAGACCCCTTATCGGCCGGAACGGCCTCGTCCTCAATCTCCCCAGGCTCCCCCAAGCTCTCGGCCTCGCTCGAGCAGGGGGACCCCATGAGGGGCTGGTTGTACCCGGACAGGGCTGTCGAAGTGCCGTGGGACGACGACCAGGTGGCCGGCCTACAGATAGTCCTCCAGGCGGCCCACCGTGAATCCCATCGCCTGGACGCGGCGCAGAAGGCGGGTCGTCTCCACCGTCAGGGACATGGGGGAACGGCCCGGCTCGTGGGGCAGGATGATGTCGCCGGGGCGGGGGGTCGTGCCCCACTCGTACGGGTCGGGAGCCATGCCCGGTGTCGGGCGCCACAGAACCAGCGCCGTGATGCCGCAGTCCGCCGCCGCCCGGAGCGTCGTGCGGTCGTATCTGCCGTACGGCGGGCGGAGCAGCCGGGGCGGACGGCCCAGGCGGGATCTCAGGCGGTCCCGCTGGCCGCAGATCGCGGCGCGCTGTTCCTCGTACGGGCGGCCGCGCAGCGGGGCGCGGCCGAGGCTGTGGTTCTGGATGCCCGCACCGGCCGCCCGCAGCCGCGCCACCCGGGTGTACCCCCGCCCGACGGCACTGTCCGTGAGGAACACGCTGACCGGCAGCCGCAGTTCACGGACCATGTCGACGAACCGAGGGTCCTCCTCGGCGCCCTCGTCGTACGTCAGGAAGACGACCTTGTCGCGGGTGGGGACCCGGTCCAGGACCGGCGGCAGACCCGCATCGGCCGGGCCCGCGCCCTGGAGCAGGGGACGCGCCGGCCGGGGCGCGGGCGCGAGCGGGGCGGCGAGCCCCCAGCGGCGGTAGGCCCGGTCGCCGGGCCGGTGCGATCTGTGTACCTTCTGCGCCGCCTTCCTGCCCAGCCGTTCGATGGGGCCGACGGACTGGGCACAGCCGGCCGCTCCGGCCAGGAGTGCGGCGGCGAGCGACCCTGCCAGCAGCGCCCGCGCCTGCCGCCACGCCCTCACAGGTAGTCCTCCAGGCGCGCCACCGCGTACCCCTCGTCGGTGACCTTCTTCAGGAAGCGGCGCATCGTGTCGGGCATCGTGCCGTTCCAGTCCGACCTGCCACGGAAGTGGGTCAGGACGATGTCGCCGGGGTGCAGTCTGCGGTCGTCCTCTCGGTACTCCCAGTGGTCGACGTAGACCTCCTCGTCCCAGATCGGCGCGTACTTGATGCCGCAGGACTTGGCGGCGCGCAGGGTGTCCCGGTTGTAGTTGCCGTACGGCGGCCGGAAGACCGTGGGGCGCCCGCCGAACTGCCGCTCCATCACGTCCTGCATGCCGCAGATCTCCTGCCGCTGCTCCTCGTACGACAGGCCGGGCATGTAGCGGTGGCGGAGCGTGTGGTTGTTGAGCGTGACGCCGAGGTCGCGCATCTTCCGGAAGTACCCGTAGTCGTCCTTGACCAGGTAGTTGCTGAGGAACGCGGTGTACGGGATCTTCAGGTCGCTCATCATCCGCAGGAACGCCGGGTCCTTCTCGGCGCCGTCGTCGATGGTGAGGAAGACGACCTTGTTCGTGGTGGGGATGGTCGTGAAGACCGGGGGCAGGTCGTCGCCGTCCTGGACGTCGAAGCCCTTGCGGAAGGTGATCACCGGCTTCCTCGCGGGGGGCGGAGGCGCGGCCAGTGGCACCTTGGGCAGTCCCCAGCGCTTGGCCGCCGCCCAGCGCTGGGCGTACGCGGCGCGCAACTTCTTGGCGTACTCGTCGAGGGCGCGCGCGGGCGGCGCATTCAGGGGCTGCTTGCCATGGTGCGCCCCGTGGTGCGCCTCGGGGTCGGCGTCGGCACAACCGGACGCCAGGGCGGCAACGGCCAGGACGGCGAGGGCGGCACGGGCCATGGCCGTCGGTCCGGCGGGCCGGAGACGCTGTACAGGGCCCCGTGAGCGGAGCACGGGCCCCTTGGGGCACTTAGCACGCTTTTTGTCATCTTGTCGTACGAGTCCCATGACGCCGGATCCTTCCAGCCGCCGTCGGTCGCGGCGGGACGACACCGCGACCGGACGCCCGCCATCCACCGACCGGCCGACCACGACGTCCACCGACCGGCGGACACGCCCTCCACCTCCTGGCCGACAATGACCGGGTGAACGACCTCTCCTTCGACTCCCTGCTCACCCCCGAGGGCCACGCCCTTCTCGACGAGGTGCGCGGCACCGCTCCGGCACAGGAACTGGCCGTCGCCACCCGGCTGCGCCGCGAGCACCCCGCCGAACTGGTCTCGGCGGCCCTCGCACAGGCGCGGCTGCGCGAGCGGGCGGCGGCGAAGTTCGGGGACGAGGACGCCCAGCGGATGTTCTTCACACCCAACGGCGTCGAGCAGTCAACCAGGACCACGGTCGCCACCTACCGCGCCGAACGGCTGCGCGGCCTCGGCGTGACCTCCGTCGCCGACCTGTGCTGCGGCATCGGCGGGGACGCGATCGCCCTCGCGCGGGCCGGCGTCCGGGTCCTGGCCGTGGACCGCGACCCGCTGACGGCCGCGGCGGCCCGGGCCAACGCCGACGCGCTGGGCCTGTCCGCGCTGATCGAGGTGCGCGAGGCCGATGTCACGGAGGTGGACGTGTCCTCGTACGACGCCGTGTTCGTCGATCCGGCACGACGCGGCGGCAGACCAGGAGGGGCCGCGCGAAGTTCCTCGATGAGGGGCGGTGGCCGGGCGACGGGCGGGCGGATCTTCGACCCGGAGGCGTACTCTCCCCCGCTGTCCTGGGCCGTGGCCACGGCCCTCACGGCCCCGCGCGCCGCCCTGAAGGTCGCGCCGGGTATCCCGCACGAGGCGGTGCCCGCCGGGGCCGAGGCCGAGTGGATCTCGGACGGCGGTGATGTGAAGGAGGCCGTGCTGTGGTTCGGCACGGAACCGGGACTCGTCCGGGCCACCCTGCTGCCGGGCCCGCGCGCACTGCGCGGCCGCGGTCTGCCGGATCCGCCGGTGCGTCCGCTCGGCCGCTACCTCTACGAGCCCGACGGCGCCGTCATCCGGGCGCATCTGGTGGCCGAGGTGGCCGAGGAGATCGACGGCGGGCTGATCGACGAGACGATCGCCTATGTGACGGCGGACGAGCGCCACGACTCCCCGTACGCCACCGGGTACGAGATCACCGACCGGCTCCCCTTCAACGTGAAGAAGCTGAAGGCGCTCCTGCGGGAGCGGGAGGTCGGGATCCTGACCGTGAAGAAGCGCGGCTCGGCGGTCGAGCCGGAGGAACTGCGCCGCAAGGTCCTGCCCAAGCCGCACGGGCCGAACGCGGTGACCGTGTTCCTGACACGGGTGGCGGGGGCGCCGACGATGTTGCTGGGACACCCTGCCTAAGCGGGATCCCCTCCCCCTGGCCGGCGGCATTCCTCCGCACGCGCCTCCAGCAGTTCCCGCTCCCGTTCGTTGCGGGCGAGACGGGCGGCGCGCTCGAACTCGGTGCGGGCCTCGGCCATGCGGCCCAGGCGGGCCAGCAGGTCTCCGCGGACGCTCGGCAGCAGGTGGTAGTCGCGCAGGGCGGGTTCGGCGGCGAGACGGTCGACGATCTCCAGGGCCGGGCCGGGGCCCTCGGCCATCGAGACGGCGACCGCACGGTTCAACTCGACGGGCGACGGCGAACGGGCGGCGAGCAGACCGTACAGGGCCGCGATGCGCGCCCAGTCCGTCTCTTCGTACGTGTGCGCGTGCGCGTGGCAGGCGGCGATCGCGGCCTGGAGGGCGTACGGGCCCGGGGCCCCTGTGGAGACCGCGTCGGCGCGGCCCAGGGCGGTGATGCCGCGGGCGATGAGCATACGGTTCCAGCGCGCCCGGTTCTGGTCCCTGAGCAGGACGGGCTCGCCCTTCGGGCCGGTGCGGGCGGCCGTCCGGGACGCCTGGAACTCCAGCAGCGAGGCCAGCCCGTGCACTTCGGGCTCCTTGGGCATCAACTCGGCCAGCACACGGGCCAACCGGAGCGCGTCCTCGCACAGGGCGGGCCGCAGCAGGTCGTCACCGTGGGTGGCCGCGTACCCCTCGTTGAAGATCAGGTAGATGACCTCGAGCACGGACCCGAGCCGGGCCTCGCGCCCGGGCCCGTACGGCACCTCGAAGGCGACACCCTTCGACGCCAGGGTCCGTTTCGCCCGCACGATGCGCTGGGCCACGGTGGCCTCCGGCACGAGGTAGGCGCGGGCGATCTCGACCGTGGTCAGACCGCCGAGCAGGCGCAGGGTGAGCGCGATGCGGGACTCGGCGGACAGAACGGGATGGCAGGCGGTGAAGACGAGCCGCAGCAGGTCGTCGTCGATGTCGTCGGGGTCGGCCGGATCGTCGACGTGATACGGCGCCGCCTCAAGGTCCCGCCCGACCTCCGCCAGCTTGCGCGCATACCGCTCCCGGCGGCGTACGAGGTCGATCGCCCGGTGCTTGGCGGTGGCCATCAGCCAGGCGCCGGGATTGCCGGGCACACCGTCCCGGGGCCACTGCTCCAGCGCGGCGACCAGCGCGTCCTGTGCCAGTTCCTCGGCGATCCCGACGTCCCGGACGATCCGGGCGACGCCGGCGATGACGCGCGGGGACTCGATCCGGAATACGGTCTCGATGGCACCGGCCGGGTCGCCGGAGGCAGGGACTGCGGTGGGCTGCTGTTCCACAACCCACCACTCAACACCCCCGGCGGACGAGCGCCAAGGAGCTCTCACCCCTCGGCGATCTCCCGCACCTCACAGGTCACCGTCCAGTACTCCTCGTGCACCTTCAGGAACCGCTTGGTCCATTCGATCGCCTCGGCCTGGTCCTTGCACTGCATGATCGCGTAGCCGCCGACGACCTCCTTGGACTCGGTGAACGGCCCGTCCGTGACGGAGATCTGCCCGCCCTCCCAGCGCACCGCGGTGCCCTGCGCGGACGGCGTGAGCCCGGCGGTGTCGAGCATCACCCCGGCCTTGGTGACCTCCTCGATCAGCTCCCCCATCCGCTCCATCAGCTCGGGGCTGGGGCCCTCCGGGGGCATGGTGGTCTCGTCGATACGCACGAGCGACAGATAACGCGGCATGGTGACTCCTCGGGTGCGGCGGCCGGGCTCTTCCCGGCCTCTCACCCATGCGTCGAACGAGGGCACCGCGGATCGACACGGCCCGGGAAATTTCTTCGAGAATTTGTCCCGGGGCCGTTTACGCAGGTCAGATGGGGTACGCAGGATCGGCGGTCGCTCTGCTCGCTCAGCTGGGCCGGGCTGCCGGGTATGCCACCCGTGGCCGCAAGGGTGCGGCCGTCGCCCCGGCTTCAGCGCAGCGACTTCCACAGCTCGGTCGCCGCCGGTTCCTGCGCCACCACCCGGTTGGGGTCGGAGGGGGCCGTCACCACCGGCATCATCACCGTCTTCACATGGCTCGACGTGAGGCCCTTCAGGCTCTCGCCCAGGCGCATCAGTTCCGGCAGCGAGTCCAGGCCCGTGTCCGTGGTCAGGCTGCCCGTGATCGCGTCCGCGACCCGGTACAGCTTCGTGGGGTCGGTCAGCAGGTTCGTCGAGGCCATCTGTTCCAGCAGCGCCTTCACCAGCTTCTGCTGGAGGCCTATACGGCCCAGGTCGCTGCCGTCGCCTATGCCGTGGTGCGTGCGGGCCAGGGCCAGGGCCTGCGTGCCGTTCAGGCGGTGGGTGCCCGCCTTGAGGTGCAGATGGCTGTAGTCGTCGTCGATGTCCTGGTCCGTGGTGACCGTGACGCCGCCGAGCGCGTCCACCAGCTTCGCGAAGCCGGAGAAGTCGATCTCCAGATAGTGGTCCATGCGGACGTCCGTGATGGACTCGACCGTCTTGACCGCGCAGACCGGGCCGCCCACCTCGTACGCGCTGTTGAACATCGCGCCGTACGCCACCGCCGTCGAACCGCCGGACGACAGCGGGCAGGACGGCCGGGTGACCAGTGTGTCGCGCGGGATGCTCACCACCGTCGCCCTGGTGCGGCCCGCATCGATGTGCACCACCATCGCCGTGTCGGAGCGGGCGCCGGAACTGTCGCCCCCGCCGAGTTCCTGGTTCTCCTTGCCGCTGCGCGAGTCCGAGCCCAGGACCAGGATGTTCAGGGCCTCGGTCGGCAGCGGGGACGCGGAGGCCGAGGCCGACGGTGTGGTCACCGCCTTCGCCGGGCGGTCGTCGCCGAGCGCGTTGTTGATGTCGACGCTCTTGATGTTGTCGTTGAGGTGCCAGTACGCCCAGCCCGCGGCCGCGATGGCCAGCACCAGGGCTCCCGCCAGGGTGAGACCGGCGGCCTTCAGCACCCTCGACCGCCGGCCCGTCCGTCTTCCCTCGTCGCCGTTCTCGTCGTGTCCGGTCACGGGGAGGAACGTAAGTCCGAATTATTAGGGGACTGTTAGGAGAAGAGACGCGAGACGGTTTTCTTCGGAAAACCTCACGATTCTCAGGCCCGCCTCAGCCCAGCGTCACCGTGGGCACCGGATTGCCTCCGTGGTCCTGGAGCAGGCTGCTCAGCTGGGCGGGGTCCAGGTGCCGTTCGTCAGCCAGCCCGGGTTCTGGCTGTGCCAGACGAGGGTGTGGCCGCGCACCTGCTGGTTGTGGGCCCCTGCGAAGGCGACGATCTGGTCGGCCTCGGCCCAGTTGTACGTGCCCCGGGTGGGCTCGACCGAGCCCCATTTCATGGCGTTGCCGGGGGTGAGCGAGCTGAACTGGCCGCCCGCGATGTCTCCGTAGGTGCCGGTGAGCTTGGAGCCGGTGACCGCGGTCCCGATGACCTTGCCCTTCGCGGCGGCGAGATCGCGCAGGGGCGTGTCGGCGGCGTGGGCGGTGGTCGTGCCTGCGGCGAGCAGGGCGCCGACGGCCGCGACGCCGGAGAGGAGGGCGGTGAGACGCGCTCGTAAGGATGATCTGGAGGTTCTCATTGCGGGTGCCTCCGAAAGTTTCGGTCGTGCAACCGATTGACTTCGGTGGAGTGTGGAGCGGCATGCCCCGCCCGTCAACACGTCAATTGCGCCACGCCGAGCACAGGGGTCACGACGGAGGCGCGGCCGTGCTGCTCCGCACCACCAGGCTCGTCGCCAGCTCCACCCGGGTCGCCCCCGGGGCCCCGTCCTCGCGCCTCAGGTCGAGCACCAGCTTCGCCGCCGCCTCCGCCATCTCCATCAGCGGCTGCCGTACGGTCGTCAGCGGCGGCCCCACCCACCGCGCCACCGGCAGATCGTCGAACCCGACCACGCTCAGGTCCTCCGGAACGCGCAGCCCCAGCTCGCGGGCCGCCTCGTACAGCCCGAGGGCCTGCAGGTCGTTGCCGGTGAAAACGGCCGTCGGCCGGTCCGGGCGGCGCAGCAGTTCCAGTCCCAGCCGGTAGCCGGCCTCATGGTGGAAGTTCCCGGCCCTGATCAGCTCCGGATCCACCGGCAGCCCCGCAGTCTCCAGCGCCGCCCGGTAGCCGTCCACCCGGGCGCGGCTGCACATCATCCGCGAGGGCCCGCTGATGGCGCCGATGCGCACATGTCCCAGCTCGACGAGGTGCCGGGTCGCGGCAAGGCCGCCCTGCCAGTTGGTGGCGCCGATCGACGGTACGTCGTCGCCCGGGTCGCCGGCCGGATCCAGCACCACGAACGGGATGGATCTGCTGGTCAGCAGTGCGCGCTGGGACTCGTCGAGACCCGACAGAACGAGGATCACGCCGTGCGGGCGGCGGGCGGCGACCTGGTCGGCCCAGGTCCGGCCGGGGGTGAGTCGTCCCGCGCTCTCGGAGAGCACGACGCTCAGGCCCTCGTCCCGCGCCACCTTCTCCACGCCCCGGATGACCTCCATCGCCCAGGCGCTCTCCAGCTCGTGGAAGACCAGGTCGATCAGGGGCGAGCGGGTGGCCTCGGCCCGGCGGCGGCGGTAGCCGTAGGCGCGCAGCAACTCCTCGACGCGGGCGCGGGTCGCCGGGGCGACATCGGCACGGCCGTTGAGCACCTTGGACACGGTGGGCGCCGACACCCCCGCCTCGCGGGCGATCTCGGCGAGCGTGGCGGTCCCCGCCGACCGCGCCGGCGGCTGTGAGGTCGTATTCGTTCCGGCGGGCTTCGCGGCTGTCATGGGCGGGATCGTATGCCTGGAAAATTCGCCGCACCACCCGAAACATTCGGTGGATTCGGGGAGTTGGGGTGTTGCGCGGTGTGCGGCACTGGACTTCGAATCCGCTGTGCTGCCGCCCGGTCAGTCCGTCGCCACCGACTCGAACCGCCAGCGGTGCACGGCCCGTGTGACCAACTCCCCGTCCGGCTCCGGAAGTTCGGGCAGGCCGGCGGCGTAGTCCGCGTCCCACCAGGTGATCACGAGGACGCGGTCCTGGGGCGCCCGGAACGTCTCGCGGCGCAGGGGCGGGGGTGTCAGTTCCTGGGCCCGTGCCCAGGAGAGCAGGTCCTCGCCCCGTCCGGCGGCCGCCCGGGCCTCCCACATCAGCGCGACCGTCACGAGTACAGGTTCTCCTTGCCGACCTCGTGCACGTGATCGTGGGAGTGGGCGTTGCCCGGCACATGCGGGTCCGTCACCGGCAGCGACGAGTCCGCCGACAGGTCCCAGTCCGACGCGGCCCGCCCCCGGGCCACCATCTCGGCGCCCAGCGCCGCGACCATCGCGCCGTTGTCCGTGCACAGCTTGGGTCGGGGCACCCGCAGCCGGATCCCGGCCGCCTCGCAGCGCTCCTGGGCCAGGACACGCAGCCGTGAGTTGGCCGCCACGCCGCCGCCGATCATCAGATGGTCGACGCCCTCGTCCTTGCAGGCCCGTACGGCCTTGCGGGTCAGCACGTCCACCACCGCCTCCTGGAAGGAGGCCGCCACGTCGCGCACCGGCACCTCCTCCCCCGCCGCCCGCTTCGCCTCGATCCAGCGGGCCACGGCGGTCTTCAGGCCGGAGAAGGAGAAGTCGTAGGCGGGGTCGCGCGGCCCGGTCAGACCGCGCGGGAACGCGATCGCCTCCGGGTCGCCCTCCCTGGCGTACCGGTCGATCACCGGGCCGCCCGGGAAGCCGAGATTCAGCACGCGTGCGATCTTGTCGAAGGCCTCACCCGCCGCGTCGTCGATGGTCGAGCCCATCGGCCGTACGTCCGAGGTGATGTCCGTGGAGAGCAGCAGCGAGGAATGCCCGCCGCTGACCAGCAGCGCCATGGTCGGCTCCGGCAGCGCGCCGTGCTCCAGCTGGTCCACGCAGATGTGGGAGGCGAGGTGGTTGACGCCGTACAGCGGCTTGCCCAGCGCATACGCGTACGCCTTCGCCGCCGACACCCCGACCAGCAGGGCCCCGGCCAGACCGGGCCCGGCGGTGACCGCGATGCCGTCCAGGTCCCTCGCGCTCACCCCCGCTTCCTTCAGCGCGCGGTCGATGGTGGGCACCATCGCTTCGAGGTGGGCGCGACTCGCGACCTCAGGGACGACCCCGCCGAAGCGGGCGTGCTCGTCGACACTGGACGCGACGGCGTCCGCGAGGAGGGTGGAGCCGCGGACGATGCCGACTCCGGTCTCGTCGCAGGAGGTCTCGATCCCCAGGACCAGGGGTTCGTCAGCCATTGATCTCGGTTCCTTGTGCTGAGGTGGAGCCCGCAGCGGAGCCGCTGCCGGGCGCGATGGTCAGGCGCATCACCAGGGCGTCCACGTTCCCCGGCTGGTAGTAGCCGCGTCTGAACCCGATGGGCTCGAAGCCGTAGCGCTCGTAGAGCCGCTGCGCGCGCACGTTGTCGACCCGGCATTCGAGCATCACCTCGGCGCACTCGAACGCGGTCGCGGCCCGTAGCAGCTCGGTCAGCAGGCGCCCGCCGAGCCCGGTGCCCCAGTGGTCACGGGCGACGGCGATGGTCTGGATGTCGCCGAGATCGCCCTGGGCGGCCAGCCCCGCGTAGCCGACGATCCGCTCGCCCTCGAAGGCCACGACGTACCGCCGGGTCGCCTCCGGGCCCCGGGAGTGCGCCAGCTCGGACCAGAACATGCCCCGCGACCAGGCGTCCTCGGGGAAGAGGTCCTTCTCCAGCTCCAGTACGGGATCGATGTCCCACCAGCGCATCTCGCGCAGTACAGGCGTCACGGGCGTCACGGGAGCGGTCACTTGGGGGTGACCACCTTGTAGTTCTTGGGCACCTGCGCGTCCGGGCGGCGCAGGTACAGCGGACGCGGAGCGGGCAGTTCCTCACCCGCCGCCAGCTTCTCCACCGCCAGGGACGCGAGGGCCGCCGCGGAGACGTGCTCGGGCTCCCGGGCCTGGGGGAAGGTGTCCGGATACAGCAGCGCGCCCGCGCCGACGGCGGGCAGACCCGCGACCTTGTCCGTGATGTCGGCCGGCCGGTCCACGGCGGGGTCGGTGACGCGCGTACGGGAGTCGTCGTACCGCGCCCAGTAGACCTCCTTGCGCCGCGCGTCCGTCGCCACGACGAACGGGGTCTTGAGGTCGGAGGCGTAGGCGAGGCCGTCGAGGGTGCACAGGCCGTGTACGGGCACGCCGAGCGCGAGGCCGAACGTGTCGGCGGTCATCAGGCCGACGCGCAGTCCGGTGTAAGGGCCGGGGCCCACCCCCACGACGATGGCGGTGACGGCGTCGAGCCGCGTGCCCGCCTCGGCGAGGATCCGGTCGACGGCGGGCAGCAGGAGTTCCCCGTGCCGGCGCGCGTCGACCTGGCACGAGGAGGCGACGACGCTCGTGCCGTCGTGCAGGGCGACGGTGACGGCGGGTGTGGCGGTATCCAGAGCGAGCAAGAGCACGCAAACAGCCTACGGCGCCCGCGCCCGGCGCACGGCCGCCCCGGAGCGGCCCATGCCTGCTGCTACCGTCACAGCAAAGGCGTACGACGGAATCAGTGAACGAATCGGCAAGTCGTACGAGACGGATACGGCGGCTAGTTCTTCCCCGCGCGGGGGCGAGAGGTGGGCAAGGGTGGCTAGGAGCAGCTCGGGATTCGTGGCCGGGCTCACCGTGGCGGCCATCGCCGTGGTCGGATTCCTCGCCTTCCAGGCGTCGGCGCACGTGCCCGACACACTGGGCAAGCCGCAGGTGAAGAAGTCGCCGTCGGTGACTGCGTCCAAGTCGCCGCGGGACAAGAAGAACCCGGCGGCGCTGCCGGGCGGCTCCGGCAGCGGCGAGCGGGTCGTGTACTCGCTCGACGACGACCGGGTGTGGCTGGTCGGCGCCGACAACAAGGTCCAGCGCACCTTCAAGGTCACGCCGGGGACGGTGGACCCGCTGCCGGGCACCTACGGGGTGACCTCCCGGACCGCCGCCGGTACCGGTTCGGACGGGACGCCGGTCGAGCACATCGTGCGGTTCGCGACCAGCGAGGGCGTGGTGATCGGCTTCAGCGCGGCGCTGGACGGCTCGACGCACACACCCGACGCCTCGAAGAAGCTGGGCGGGATCCGCGAGTCCCGTCAGGACGGCACGGCGCTGTGGGAGTTCGCGACGACCGGCCAGAAGGTCATCGTCATCAAGTAGGCATCAGCAACCGGCCGGGACCGTGCTCGTACTGCGGGGCGCGGGCACTATGCGGCCCTGCGGTGCTCCTGGGGCGCGGGCGTCGCCCGGGGTGCCTCGGGCGCGGGGTCCCGCGGCGGTGTGGAGATCTCCTTCGCCGCGGCGCACGACGCCAGCAGATCCCGCATCGACACTCCGGCCGCCCCGGCCGCTCCGGCCGCCACGCGCGGCAGCGCCTCGTCTCGTTCCGTAGCCGGCATGGACGCCTCCTGGAGTCGCGGGGGCGGGCGTGGTTAGGTAGACCTAACCACGGACCTGATATCCATGTGACCACGCCCGGTACCTGCGGCGCAACATTTTGCCGACGACTTGTCGGGAACGTTCGGCCGAGCGGGTGCGCTCGGATAGGGCGCCGTCACGGGGCTCCGCCCCGAACCCCAGGGGGATCAGCGCCGTAGGTCCTCTGCGGTCGTGTCCGTGCCGGACGTCTGTGGCTGGTCGCGCCCACGCGGCGGAGCCGCATGATGTTCACAGCACCGCGCCCCTTCGAGGGCGCGGCCCCCCGGCCGTCACTCAGGCCGACAGCACACCCAGGTCCACGGTCGCCCAGCGCCGGCCGACCCCCGTGAACGTGACATGCCGGACCTCGTCGGTCGTGTCCCCGACCGCCCGGTGGATGACCACATGCAGCCGGTCGTCCGTCAGGTCCTCGACCTTGCCCTCGCCCCACTCCACGACCACGACGGACTCCGGCAGCGAGACGTCGAGGTCGAGGTCCTCCATCTCGTCGAGCCCGCCCCCCAGGCGGTAGGCATCCACATGGACCAGCGGGGGGCCGTCCCCGAGGGACGGGTGCACACGTGCGATCACGAACGTCGGCGAGGTGACCGCACCCCGCACCCCGAGTCCCTCGCCGAGCCCGCGGGTCAGCGTGGTCTTGCCCGCGCCCAGCTCACCGTTCAGCAGCACGAGGTCGCCGGCGCGCAGCAGCTTGGCCAGGCGGCGCCCCAGCTCCCGCATCTGTTCGGGGGAGGTGACGGTGAACTCGGTGGTGACGTTCTGCATCGGGGCCTCAGCCGGGCTGTGCGGTGCTGGCGCTGGTGCTTCCATAGCCACCCACGGTAGCCCCTGCCGGGACCGCCCCCGAGCGCATGAGGAGGTCCGCGAGGCGGTCTATGACGACCTCGGGGTGCTCCAGCATCACCAGATGCCCGGCGTCCGGCACGAGCACCAGTTCGGCGTCCGGCAGCAGATCGGCGATCACCTCGCTGTGCTCGCTGGGGGTGATCAGATCCTGGACCCCGGCCAGCACGAGCACCGGAAGCTCGGCGAAGCGGGCCAGCGCCTGCGTCTTGTCGTGCTCGGTGAACGCCGGGTAGAACTCGGCGACCACGTCGATCGGCGTGCCCTCGATCATCCGCTCGGCGAACCGGACGACGGCCGGGTCGACGTCCCGGGACGCGAACGAGTACCGCTTGATGATTCCGGCGAACAGGTCGGCGGTGGCCCTGCGCCCCTTCTCCACCAGCGCGGCCTGCTGTCCCAGTGCCTTCAGCACGCCGGGGAGGACGCGCCGCACGGCGTTGACGCCCGCGACGGGCAGCCCGAAGCTGACCTCGCCGAGCCGCCCGGACGAGGTGCCGACAAGGGCGACACCGACGACCCGTTCGAGGATCAGTTCGGGGAACTGGTCGGCGAGCGCCATGACCGTCATGCCGCCCATGGAGTGGCCGACGAGCACGATCGGCCCCCGCGGCACCGCCGCGTCTATCACGGCCTTGAGGTCGCGCCCCAGCTGGTCGATGGAGACGGGCGTGCCATCGGCCTGGGCGATTCCGCGCGCGGAGCGGCCGTGGCTGCGCTGGTCCCAGTGCACGGTGCGTACGACGCCGCGCAGTGCGGCCCGCTGGAAGTGCCAGGAGTCCTGGTTGAGGCAGTAGCCGTGGCTGAAGACCACGGTGACCGGGGCCGGGGCCTTGCGGCCGAAGAGCCGGCGGCGGCGCGGTGCGGGGCCGCCCTCGGGCTCCACGTCGTCGACCTCGTAGTACAGCTCGGTGCCGTCGTCGGCGTACGCCTTGCCGGGGGTGCCGCGCAGGGCGCCGTACGGGCCCGTCGAGTCGAGGGCGAGCCGGGCCTTGCGGCGCATGCCGCGGCCGACCGTCATCCGCTCTATGGCGACACCTGCGGCGGCGCCCGCCGCGACCACGCCTATCGCGGCGCCGGCGATACCGGCGATACGCCAGTTCCCGGCGGCAGAGGCGGTCGCGCCCGCAACGGCCTCCACGGCCTCGGCGCTGCTCTCGCTCACGTCCCGCTCCTCCTTGCCGGGGCTCTGCTTGTCCTGCCCTGTCTCCCGCCCAGGTTCACCCCTGTGGGTTACCCGCCCGTTCGGTACTCACATTCACGTACACGCGGGGCACTCGGGTTCCGATCCGGGTCACGATTTCGTAAGCGATGGTCCCGGCCGCCTGCGCCCAGTCCTCGGCGGTGGGCTCGCCGCGGTCGCCGGGGCCGAAGAGGACCGCCTCGGTGCCGGGCGGGGGCTCGTCGCCGCCCAGGTCCACCACGAACTGGTCCATGGCGATCCGGCCCGCGACCGTGCGCAGCTTGCCGTCGACCAGGACCGGTCCGGCGCCGGAGGCGTGACGCGGGATGCCGTCCGCGTAGCCGACGGGGACCAGGCCGAGCGTGGTGGTGCCGGGGGTGGTGTACAGATGCCCGTAGCTGACGCCGTGGCCGCCGGGGACCTGCTTCACCAGGGCGAGGGAGGCCTTCAGCGTCATCACCGGGCGCAGTCCGAGGTCGGCGGGGGTGCCGACCTCCGGGCTGGGCGAGAGGCCGTAGACCGCGATCCCCGTGCGGACGAGGTCGAAGTGGGCCTCGGACAGGGTCAGGGTGGCGGGCGAGTTGGCCATGTGGCGCACCTCCGGCCGTACGCCCTGTTCCTCGGCGTACGCCACCATCTCGCGGAAGCGGCCGAGCTGGGCCTCGATGGAGGGGTGGCCGGGTTCGTCGGCGCAGGCGAAGTGCGACCACAGGCCGACGACGGTGACCAGACCGTCGGCCTGGGCGCGCAGGGCCTCGTCGACGAGTTCCGGCCAGTCATAGGGCTGGCAGCCGTTGCGCCCCAGGCCGGTGTCGGCCTTGAGGTGGACACGGGCGGGCGCGCCCGCGGCGGCCGCCGCCTCGCGCACCTCCTTGATCGCCCACAGGCCGCTCACGGACACGTCAACATCGGCCTCGATGGCCCGCTGCCAAGGTCCGCCCGGGGTCCAGAGCCAGCACAGGACGCGCCCCTGCAGCCCGGCCTCACGCAGCGCGAAGGCCTCCTCGGGCGTGGCGGTGCCGAGCCACTCGGCGCCCGCTTCGAGGGCCGCGCGGGCGCACGGCACGGCGCCATGGCCGTACGCATCCGACTTGACCACGGCCATCAGGGCCGCGCCCGGTGCGACGGCGCGCAGGGCGCGCACGTTCGCCCGCAGGGCCGCCAGATCGATCTCGGCGCGGGCGCGCAAAGGTGCTGTCTCAGAACTACTCATCGCGCCCCAGTGTCTCAGAGGGCCCCGACGGCTCTCCGACGCCGGTGCCGCTCACCGCCTTTCAGGCCCGCGGACAGCGGACAACGCCCCCACCGAGCAGACAGAATCCGGGGCTTCAGCCCCGCACGTCCCGCCACGCCTCCGGCACCGCGTCCGCCACGTCGTGCGCCCCCACGGGCGCCCCGTCCGCCGCGTACCGGCCCGCGAGGCCGTGCAGATACGCCGCCACGCTTCCCGCGTCCCGAGCCGAGAGGCCGGCCGCGAGCAGCGAGCCGGACAGGCCGGAGAGCACGTCGCCGCTGCCCGCCGTGGCCAGCCAGGGCGTGCCCGTGGCGTTCACCCGCACCGGGCCGCCCGCCGGGTCGGCCACCAGCGTGGTCGAGCCCTTGAGCAGCACGGTCGCCCCGTAGCGCGCCGCCAGCTCCCGTACCGCCGTGAGCCGGGCCCCCTCGACCTCCTCGCGCGACACACCGAGCAGCGCGGCGGCCTCCCCGGCGTGCGGGGTCATCAGCGTCGGCGCCGTACGGCCACGTACGGCGTCCCGGTCGGCCAGCCGCAGCCCGTCCGCGTCCACGAGCACCGGCACGTCCGCCTCCAGCACCTCGGCGACTGTCGCCGCGTCGTCCCCGGCGCCGGGCCCGACGACCCACGCCTGCACCCGCCCGGCTTTCGCGGGCCCCCGGTCGGAGACCAGCGTCTCCGGAAAGCGGGCGATGACCGCGTCCCCGGCGGGCCCCACATACCGCACGGCCCCGGCCCCGCCCCGCAGCGCCCCCGCCACCGCGAGCACGGCCGCCCCGGGATAGCGGGCGGACCCGGCGGCGATCCCGACCACCCCGCGCCGGTACTTGTCGCTCTCGGCTCCCGGCACCGGCAGCAACGCCGCCACGTCCGCGTGCTGCAGCGCCTCCAGATCGGCCTCTTCGGGCAGGTCGAGCCCGATGTCGACGAGGCGTACGGAACCGGCGTACTCCCGTGCGGGATCGATCAACAGCCCCGGCTTGTGCGTCCCGAACGTCACCGTCAGATCGGCACGGACGGCCGCGCCCCGCACCTCCCCCGTGTCGGCCTCGACACCGCTCGGCAGGTCGACGGCGACGACGACGGCCCGCGACTGCTCGGCGAGCGCGGCAAGCGGTGCGGCATCCGGGCGCAGCCCGCCCTTGCCACCGATGCCGACGATCCCGTCGACCACGAGATCTGCGCGCCGGATCACCTCCTCGGCCGCCCCGGGGTCCGCCACGGACCCGCCCGCCCGGCGCAACGCCGCGAGCCCGCCGGGGTGCGTACGGTCGGGAGCGAGCAGTACGGCCGTGACCCCGGCACCCCGCCGGGCGAGCCGGAGCCCGGCGTACAGGGCGTCACCGCCGTTGTCCCCGCTCCCCACCAGCAGCACCACCCGGCTGCCGTACACCCGGCCGAGCAAGTCCGCGCAGGCCGCGGCCAGTCCGGCGGCGGCGCGCTGCATCAGCGCCCCCTCCGGGAGCCGAGCCATGAGCGAACGCTCGGCCGTCCTCACCGTCTCCACGCTGTACGCAGTACGCATACGGTCGAGTCTCCCCCACGAGCGCCGCCTGCGGGCGGACCTATCCCTCCGCCACGACCACCGCGGACGCCACGCCCGCGTCATGGCTGAGCGACACGTGCCAGGACCGTACGCCGAGTTCGGCGGCGCGGGCCGCAACGGTGCCCGTCACACGCAGCCGTGGCTGTCCGCTGTCCTCGACGTAGACCTCGGCATCGGTCCAGTGCAGCCCGCCCGGCGCCCCCAGGGCCTTGGCCACCGCCTCCTTGGCCGCGAACCGCACGGCCAGCGAGGCGATACCACGCCGCTCCCCGCTGGGCAGCAACAACTCGCTCTCCAGGAACAGTCGTTGGACCAGTCCCGGCGTACGCCGCAACGACGCCGCGAACCGGTCGATCTCGGCCACGTCGATGCCGACTCCGATGATGCTCATGCCCGCACCCTACGGGCGCCGAGTCGGCGTCCGGGTGAACCTCTCCCCCCGGCTCCGTACGGCAGGTCGGCAGCGGGTACATCGCACCACGCGATTCCCCCGCGGCGAAACCGGCGGCCCACCGCCCAGGGTGCTCCTCGGCATCCTCCGCCGTCTTGGCACGCTCCCGGGCCACGTCCTCAAGGGAAAGGACTCCGCGCTGCCTGAGATTCTCCAGTCCGTTGCGAAAATCGCCCGAGGTCGAGCAACTCCCACGGTGTGTCCTGCCGGCTGTTTTCCTGGTCGGCCAAAGTTCAGGCATGTTCAGGACTGGTCCCCGGAACCTCCGGGTCCTCGGCGAACAGATCCTCGGCCCGCTCGACCGTGCGGGAACGCTCCAGCCAGGCGTCCATGCGGTCGAGATCGGTGCAGGCGGTGATGCGCTCGCGCACGCTGTCCGGTACGGGAATGCCACGCACCTCCAGCACGGACAGGATCCCCTTGGCCTCGCCTTCTGTCCTGCCTTCCAGGTAAGCCGTCTCACGGACCGTCCCCCGGCCGGGGAAATAGCTGACGAACGACATGATTTCCTTCCATTTCTTTCCGGCTGGGGTGTCACCCAGATTGATTTCCAGGAAGTCGAAGAAGTACCCGGCGGTGTCCGGGTCCGTTTCCTGGAGTTCCTGAAGGGCGCTGCTGATTGCCTTCAGTATGGCGCCGCAGTCGGCGCTGCGGGCGTGCGCCAGGGCGGAGAGCACCGCCAGTGGGAGGTTCTTCGCCGCGGTCCTGGCGTCGGTGATCACCGGCAGGTTGTCCGGCCCTGCGACCAGTGGATAGGTCCGCTGAGCCGTCCAGCCGCGCGTGCCGCAATCGAAGGGGCCCGCCGCCCACTTGGCCGTGGCCCCGTCCTGGCAGACCACGAGAAGCAGCACGGGCAGGCGGTACTTCGCCTGGAGGTATGCGACGTAGTACGCCCAACTCGCCTCCTTGCCCGGGACTCTCTTCGACTGCGACTCGATGGCGAGCAGGAAGTCCTCACCGTCGGACGGGCCGATGCGCAGCACGGTGTCCACGCGCCGTTCCAGCGGTCGGGTCTCCGTCACGTCCGTTGTGACGGCGTCCACGGTCGCCTTTGCGGATAACGGAACACCCAGCACTCCGAACACGGGAGCCAGGATCTCGGGCCGCTCCTGGAAGATGCGGTGCATGCCCTCGTGAGCCGATGTGACCATGTGCGCAACCTAGTGTCGTGCGCCGCAAATCACACGGGTAAGTTGCTACTCTTTTCGGGTGTCGCATCCGGGGCCTTCCGCAGTGTCGATCACGTTGTCTGAG
>NZ_JBEOZU010000095.1:0-34336 GCF_040298185.1 Streptomyces sp. NPDC001634
TCCCCGACCCCCCCCCCCGCCGCCTGGGGCCGCCGCTGGGTTGGGGGGCGCCCCCGCGCGGCCCGCGCCCGGCTGCGTCTGCGCGCGCGTCTGTCGCCGGGGGCCGTTGACGCGCTGTTCGCGGCGGCTGTGTTCCTGGCGCAGACGGGCCTGGCGCACCGTCCCCTGCGCCACTTCATGGGGCCCGTCCTCGCGTTCACCGGTGTCATGGCGCTGCTTCTGGTGTTGCGGCGCCGGGCCCCGCTCCCGGTGTTCCTGGCGATGTCCGCCGTGGCGTTCGTGCAGTGGTGCGCCGATCTGCGTCTCCCGGCAGACATCTCGCTGCTCATCGCGCTGTACACGGTGGCCGCGTACGCCCCGCGGCAGCGCACCTGGCTCGCCATCGGCGTGCTGGAGGGCGGAGCACTGCTCGCGTCCGCGCGGTGGGCACCGGGCGACCGGGCCGTGGAGTCCTTCGTCGCTCTGTCCGCGATGGTGGTGGCCGCGGCGGTGATCGGGATGAACATGCGCAGCAGGCGGGCCCATCTGGCGTTCCTGGAGGAGCGGGCCGTACGGCTGGAGCGGGAGCGCGACCAGCAGGCGCAGCTCGCGGTGGCCGGTGAACGCTCCCGGATCGCCCGTGAGATGCACGACATCGTCACGCACAACCTGTCGGTGATGGTGGCGCTCGCCGACGGTGCCGTCTTCGCACAGGGGCACTCGCCGGAGCGCGCGACGGCGGCGATGCAACAGGTCTCGACGACGGGACGCCAGGCGATCACCGACATGCGGCGCTTCCTGGGCGTGCTGCGGGCCGACGAGCCGGACGCCCTGCGTCATCCGATGCCCGGCATCGCCCAGCTGGAACCGCTGGCCGACCAGGTGCGGGCGGCGGGACTGCCCACTCGGCTGGATGTCGCCGGCGATCCCGGAGGTGTGCCGGTCCCGGCGCAACTGACCGTGTACCGCCTGGTGCAGGAGGCGCTGACCAACACGCTCAAGCACACACCACCGGGCACCCGGGCCGATGTCCGGGTGCGCTGTGGGCCCCGGCGCATCACCGTGAACGTCACCGACGACGGTCCCGTGGTCGCAGCCCCCACCGCAGTCGGCGGACAGGGGCTGCACGGGATGCGGGAGCGGGCCGCGGCGTACGGGGGAGAGTTCGAGGCCGGGCCGCGGCCCGGTGGCGGCTGGCATGTCCGTGCCGTGCTGGCCCTGTCCGGAAGCGAAGCGTGATCCATGACGATCAGGGTTCTTCTCGTCGACGACGAGCCGTTGCTGCGTATGGCGTTCTCGATGGTGCTGGAGGCGCAGTCCGACATGGAGGCGGTGGGTGAGGCGGGCGACGGTGCCCAGGCCGTGCGTCTGACCCGAGAACTGCGGCCCGATGTCGTCCTGATGGATGTCCGTATGCCCGGCACGGACGGCATCGAGGCGACGGAACGCATCGTGGCGCAGTGCCCCGCGTCGAAGGTGCTCATCCTGACCACCTTCGACCTGGACGAGTACGCCTTCGCGGGGCTGCGGGCGGGGGCGTCGGGTTTCCTGCTGAAGAACGCGCTGCCCGAAGAGCTGCTGGCAGCGATCCGCTGTGTCGCGGCGGGGGACGCGGTGGTGGCGCCGCGGATCACCCGGCTGCTGCTGGAGAACTTCGCCCACCAGCTCCCCTCCCAGGCCACCGGGGCCCGGGAGGACCAGCGCCTGGCCCGGATCACCACACGGGAGCGGGAGGTGCTGACCCAGGTGGGCCGCGGACTGTCCAATGCCGAGATCGCGGAGACCCTGCACCTGGCGGAGGCGACGGTCAAGACGCATCTGAGCCGCATCCTGGTCAAGCTGGAGCTGCGGGACCGCGTCCAGGCGGTGGTGTTCGCCTATGAAACCCGGCTCGTACGGCCGAACTGAGCGGACCGGACGGCCTCTCAGCAGCCCTCGCGGGCCGCCAGGCCTGCTGTGCCCGGCACCCTGTCCCGGTAGGTCTCCGTGACGAACCGCAGGAACGCGTCGATGTCCCTCGGCTGTGACGACAGGCCCAGGGAGACACGGACGGCGCCCGCCGACGGCAGGTGCAGCAGCTCCAGGTAGTGCTCCAGGGAGCCCGGCCGGCCGCGGGCCGCGGCGCGCAGCCGGGACAGCGGCAGCGCGAAGGCGGCCTCACCGGCGCCGGGGTTGCAGAAGCAGCCGGTGCGCAGGGAGATCCCGCATGCGGCGCTGTCGCGGGTGATGATCCTCTCGTCGACGATCCGGCCGTCCGCGCCGAGCACATTCAGGGTGACGGTGCCACCGCGGTCCGGTTCCCCGGCGCCGGGGCCGTAGACCCGGACCAGGGGTGAACCGTCGCTGTGGTGCAACCGGTCCAGTCCGGTCAGCAGTCGGTCCGCCAGCGCGGCGACGTGGGCGTGCACACGGTCCACTCCGATGCGGTCGATCCACGCGAGTCCGGCGCTGACGTCCGGTATGGAGAGGAAGTTGACGGTGCCGTCCTCGAACGCCGCCTCGTCCGACGCCAGAACGTGCCACTGGGCCTGCGCGCTCACGGCATAGATGGTGCCGCCCGAGAACCAGGGACGGCGCAGCCGGGCGAGCGCCTCCTTGCGGGCGATCAGGCTGCCCACACCGGTGGGATACCCGAAGACCTTGTACCAGCTCACCACGGTGAAGTCCGGGTGGAACCTGCTCAGGTCCAGGGTGTTGGTGGGCACGAAGGCGGCGGCGTCGAGCAGCACGTCGTAGCCGTGCTCCTGGGCCCGCGCGATCCACTCCAGGGAATGCTGGACGCCGGTGAAGTTGCTCTGTGCCGGATAGGCCAGCAGCCCGCGGGAGCGGCCCCGCCCGGACAGCAGTCCGCGTCCGCGGGCGGTCAGCACGGCCTGGAGCCGCTGCTCGTCGAGTCTGAGGGCGGGGCCGCTCACCGGGACGTACGCGATGGACGCTCCCCGGGCACGGGCGTACTCACGCAGTCCGTTCACGGAGTTGTGGTTGTCCAGCGACATCACCAGTCTGCTGCGTCGCGTGAACGGGTACGCCTCCCCCACCAGACGCAGCGCGCCGGTCGCGTTGGGTGTGAAGATCACCGCGTACTCGGCGGGATCCGCGTGGAAGTGGCGGAGCACCGCCTGCCGTGCCTCGGCCAGCAGCAGGCCGGAGGCGCGGGAGGCCGGGCTCTCGGAGTGCGGGTTGCCGAACAGGGCGCCGGTGATCCGCTTTGCGCTCCTGGTGACGAGGGATCGTGGGGGCAGTCCGGCGCCCGTATGGTCGAGATAGGTGTGTCCGCCGGCGTCGAGGTAGCCGAACTCGCGATCCCGTAACCGTGCGAAGTCGTACGCCGCGTCGGCCCGGTCGCCGCCGCGTATGCCGTCGGTGGTCTGTGTGTCCTCCACGGTCCCCCCTGCGTCCGTCCGGCCATCCCGCCCCGTCACCTCTCGTGCCCGGGACGGGAGGCCCCCATCTTCCGCCCCCGCGGGGGACGTACGCCTCGGCTACTGGAAGTCGCAGCCCGGATTCGGCGCGTCCTCGGAGAAGGGCTTGCCGTGCGGCAGGACGTACAGCACGTCCAGGACGAGCGGGATGGTGCCGAGGTTGCGGCCGATGTGGACGTGGTCGGGGCCGCTGGGTTCGCTGATGGTGCTGCCGGCCGGGTACACGCCGTCACTGGCGCAGGCCGAGTCGAAGTGGCTGAGGGTGCCCTGCTTGACGTATCCGTACAGAGGGCCGTCGTGGTAGTGCCAGCCGGTGCTCTGACCGGCCGGGATGGTTATCTCTCGCAGCGTGTAGTCGGTATCGCCGACGGTCCTCTGGGCCAGGACGACGGCGGTCACGCCCGGGCCCGGCGGGGTGGCACGGGCCGTGCCGGTCAGGGTGGCCAGGGTCAGGGCCGTGGCGGCGGCCCCCGTCAGTGCTCTTCGGAACATCACGTGCATACGTCCTTCACAGTCGGGCTGGATCATGCGCGGCGCGCCCCCGGAGCCTTCCCCGGGCCACCCCGCTTCACGTCCCTGCCCGGCGGTCCGCACGGCACACGATTCCGTCACGCCGGCGCAACGATCACCTGCGAGAATCGAACGCAGTACCGGCGTACGGCAGACATGCCACGGATCTTGAAGGAGCCCCTGTGCCGCCGACCTCGAATCCGCTGCAGAGACTGGGCTTTCTGACCATCGGCCTGTTCGACGAGGCCGATCCCAGCCGCGGGCACGAGTCGACGCTGGAGATCATCGAACTGGGCGAGCGGCTCGGGTTCGACAGCGCGTGGGTGCGCCACCGTCATCTGCAGTTCGGGATCTCCTCGCCCGTCGCCGTGCTCGCGGCCGCCTCCCAGCGCACGAACCGGATCGAACTCGGCACGGCGGTCATCCCTCTCGGCTGGGAGAATCCGCTGCGCCTTGCCGAGGACCTCGCGACCGTCGACCTCCTGTCCGGGGGCCGGCTCAATCCGGGGATCAGTGTCGGTCCGCCGATGCACTACGAGCAGGTCAAGGAGGCGCTCTACCCGGACACCGCCGATGTCGAGGACTTCAGCTACGCGCGTGTGCAGCGGTTGCTGGACTTCGTCCGTGGCAAGCCGGCCACCGACTTCAGCGGCGTGGAGGGCTTCGAGGTGTTCTCGGAGCGGGTGCAGCCGCATTCCCCCGGCCTGGGCAAGCGTCTCTGGTACGGCGGCGGGAGCCTGCGCTCGGCGCAGTGGGCTGGCGAACACGGGATGAACCTGCTGACCAGCAGTGTGGTCAAGGCGGAGGAGTCGGAGGACTTCGCCGAGGTCCAGCTCTCCCACATCCGTACGTTCCGCGCTCATCACCCCGACGGCGACCGCGCCCGCGTCTCGCAGGGACTCGTCGTCATCCCCACCGACAGCGCCTCGCCCGAGCAGCGCGCCAAGTACGAGGCGTACGCCGCGAAGCGGTTGCCGCGCACGGCGGCGCCGCAGGGTCCGGCGAGGATGATGTTCGCGCCGGACCTCGTCGGGCCGTCCGGGCAGATCGCCGAACAGCTTTACGGGCACGCCGCGTTCCAGGAGGTCGACGAGGTCGCGTTCGCGTTGCCGTTCACGTTCGAGCACGAGGACTACGTGCAGATCCTCACGGACATCGCCACCCGGCTGGGACCTGAGCTCGGCTGGCGGCCCGCCGGCTGAACGCCTGCGGCAGGATGGGTCCTTCCATCGATGGAGGGGCGTGGGGATGCCCTACGGACTGCGGGCAGTGATCGCTGGAGACGAGTTGCTCCGTCAAGTCTCACGGGACCTGCCGGCCGCACGGTCGGCTCCTCTCGGACAGGGTCTGTCGCTGATGCCGCTGATGGCCGGCCTCTTGGATTCCGTAGCGGACGACAGCCCCGAGGACGGGCTGGCGTTGGGGCTGCTGCCGGGAGGAATCGGCAGACTCCTTGCCGACTGGTCGGCGGCCGGACCCGTGGCCTACGTGGAAGCCGAGTACTTCGGTGGTGTCGGCGAGCAACACGCTGCCGTCTGGGTGACGGGGCCATCGTGCTGGGTCCGCTCCGCAAGGCCGGAGGGGGAGCCGTTCGCCGCTGCCGGTAGTCCCATCTCCCAGGCCCTGCGCCGACTGGGCGTCGTGGCGGCCCCGTCCCAGGACGAGTTCTCGACCGTCGGGCTGGGCCGCCACAGATACAACGAGCGCTGGGTTCAGGCGGACAGCAGCCCGCGCCCCAGCCAGTCCGAGGAGTCCTTCACTCCGGGCAGGGCGAAGAAGTAGCCGCCTCCGGTCGGGGAGATGTAGTCGACGAGGGGCTCGTCGATCAGACGGGTCTGTGTGGCCTCGAACTGACGCTGGACGTCCTGCTGGTAGCAGCAGAAGACAAGCCCCATGTCGAGGTTGCCGACGTTGTCGACACCCCGGTCGTAGTTGTAGCCCCGGCGCAGGATGCGGGAGTTGTCCGTCTTGGCGGTCCGGGGATTGGCGAGGCGGATGTGGGCGTCGAGCGGGATCGCCGTGCCCTGGGGGTCCTTGGCGTAGTTGGGGGTGTCGGCCTCCTGGGCGCCGTCCAGCGGGGCGCCGGTGTCCTTGCGGCGGCCGAACATCTTCTCCTGCTCGGTCAGCGAGACCCGGTCCCAGAACTCGACGAGCATCCGGATGATCCGGATGACCTGGTAGCTGCCGCCGGTCGCCCACGCGGGCTCGCCCTGTCCCCCGTCCACCCAGACGAGCCGGCTCATCTCGCGGGACGAGGTCACATCGGGGTTGGCGATGCCGTCCTTGAAGCCGAGCAGGTTGCGCTGGGCGCCGGTGGGGCGGGGCGCGTTCTGGAAGCCGTCGATGCGCCACTTGATCTGCATGGCGCCGCGAGTGTGCCGGGCGATGTCGCGCAGCGCGTGCAGCACCGTGTCCTGACGGTTGGCGCAGATCTGCAGCGACAGGTCGCCGTGGCACTCGGCCGCCTGAAGGTTGTCGTTGGGGAACGTGCGCATCGCGGTGAGGCGGCGCGGCTTGGCCTTGGCGAGGCCGTAGCGGTCGTCGAAGAGGGAGGCGCCGACGCCGACGGTGACGGTGAGCCCGTCGGCGGGGACCTCGGGGCCGAGGATGCCGTTGTCGGAGGGCGGGGCGCCGACGCCCAGGTCCTCGGGGGTGCCGCCGGAGGTGAGGAAGCGGGCCCGCGCCGTGATGGTCCTGAACAGGTCGGCGAGTTCCTTGCGGCTCTCGGCGATGACGTTGAAGGAGACGAAGGTGGCCGCGGCCGGGGCGGGGGTGGTGATGCCCGCCTGGTGGGTGCCGTGGAAGGAGACCCCGGCGGCGTTGCCGGTGTCCGCGGCGTGGGCCTCGGTGGTGCCCGTCTGGCTCAGGGCGAAGCCTCCGCCGGCCAGGGCCGCGCCTGCGGCCCCGGCGCCGAGGGCCGTCTTCACGAAGGAGCGGCGGCCGTGACCGGCGGGGCAGCCGCCCTGGGGGGCGGACGGTTCGGCGGACGGCATGCGGTGGTTCCCTTCGGTGCGTACGTTCTCGGCGCGCTGTGCGGTCATCAGGAGGACTTCCGGATCTCGAGCAGGTCCGGAATCGGGGCGAGGTCCTCGAGGAGCTGTCCGGTGACCCCGTTCACCCGGGCCCGGGTGGTCTCGTCGAGCTTGTCCACGGGGGTCCAGGAGCCGTCGTGGTGGGCCGCGTCGAGCAGCTTCTGCAGCCGGTCGATGTCCGCGTCGACCGTGGTGAGCAACTGCGGGGCGCGGGTGGTGAGCAGCGGCTTGAGGACGGTGAGGAGCTCGCGCGTACCGGCCAGGTTGGCGTCCGCGGTGGCCAGGTTGGTGCCGCTGCCCTGGTCGGTGTCGCCCGTCAACTCGAACTGGAGGGTGTTCTCCAGGATCTCGTGGGCGCGCAGGGGCAGGTCGCCCGGGTCGAAGTCCTGGCCGGGGAAGGCCTTCTGCAGGCCCGCCACGTCCTGGGCCAGCTGCTGGGCCGGGGCCTTGAGCTGGTCGGCGGACTGTCCGTGCCACAGCCCGTACTCGATGCGGTGGAAACCGGTGAAGTCCTTGTCGGTGACGCCGTCGGGGAGGCCGTCGGACCGGCCGTTGATCTTCTTGTCGAAGTCCTCGAAGGTGCCATAGGCGGCGCCGAGCGAGGAGTAGGTGCGGTGGGCGGTCAGCCAGTCCGTGCGGGCCGCGTCGAGGTGGTTGCCGGCGATGTCGTCGCTGAGCTTGCGGGTCTGGGCGACGAGGGTCGCGAGGCCCTGGCTGACGTATGCCTTGTACGCCGACAGGGGCGCGGCGAGGTCGCTCTCGGAGACCGGTACGACCGCCTTGGCTCCGCTGCCGCCGCTGACGCGGACCGACTGGGAGGTGACGGCCTTGCCACCCGTCGGCACACAGCGCCAGGCGTAGGTGCCGCCGGCCACGGTGGCGACGAGGTCGCGGGTGGTGCCGGGGGCCAGGCCCTCGATCTCGCCGTACACCGCGTTGGTGGCGGGGTCGACGAGGTACACCTCGGAGGTCTTGTTCCCGGTGTTGTGCATCTGGAAGGTCTGCCGGCCGGGCTTGGGCGCGGTGAACCCCTTGCCGCACTCGGACTGGGAGACGGCCACGGTCTGGGCACCGGCGGGCTTGGACCCGCTCAGGGCGACGATCAGTCCGGCGAGGACGGACGGCACGGCGACGACGGCGACGGGAATCACCCAGACGGGGCGTCGGCGCGCGAGGGCGGCGGTTTTGGGCTCCTCGGCGTCCGAGTCCTTCGCGGCACTCGCGTGCTCCTCGGCGTCCGAGTCCTTCGCGGCACTCGCGTGCTTCACGGCGTCCGAGTCGTGCCTGGCACTCGCGTGCTTCACGGCGTCCGAGCCCTGCGCGGCCGACGCGGTCTCGGCGGCCGGGGTACGGAAGCCCCGTACACCGCGCACGAACAACGTCATCACCACGGCCAGGTAGACGGCATAGCCGACGACCTGCAGCCACGTCATCGTCGGCGACAGATTGAACACGCCCTGGACGAGGGTGCTGTACCAGGAGCCGGCATCGATGCTGCCGCTGAGGTCGACGGCGTAGGCCGTCCTGCCCGGCAGGACCCCGCCCTCCTGGAGATCGCGCAGGCCGTAGCCGAGCACTCCGGCGGCGATCACGATGAGGACGGCGCCGGTCGCGGTGAAGAACTTGGTCAGGTTGATCTTCAGGACGCGGCGGTAGAGGCCCCAGCACAGACCGGCCGCGAGGACGAGGCCGATGCCGGCACCGATCATCGGACCTGCCGACTCGCCGGCCGCGCGGGCCGTGGTCCACAGGAACAGCGCGGTCTCCAGGCCCTCGCGGCCCACCGCGAGGAACGAGGTGACGATCAGCATGCCCGCGCCCATAGCGAGGGCCTCGGTGACCTTCTCCTTGATCTCGCCGGAGAGGCCCCGGGCGGAGCGGCGCATCCAGAACACCATCGCGGTCACGAACGCGACGGCGATCACGCTGAGGGTTCCGCCGAACGCCTCCTGGGCGGTGGCGGACAAGGACGCGGCGGTGAAGGTCAGGACCGCGCCGAAGCTCATCGCGAGCGCGATCGCGGCCAGGACGCCCGTCCACACCTGCGGGAGCCGGGACTTGGCACCGGCCCGTACCAGGGTCGCGACGAGAATGGAGACGATGAGTCCGCCTTCGAGCCCCTCCCTCAGTCCGATGAGAAAGCTCGGAAACGCGTCATCCCACATGCGACCCTCCCCGGCACGCCCCCCGCCACGGTCGTGCAGGTTAGCGAAGGCATGCCTTACTTGTGCCGAACCATCATGACTACAGGTATGCAGTCAATTGCCCATGAAGAGGCAATGGGACGGCAAAGCCGCCGAGGCGGGGAGTGCCCTACGGACGTCTGTCCTGCGCCCGATGCGATCTTCCGCGCCGGAAACGGAGCAGCGATGCTTGCCCCGTAAGGCCCGCACGCACAACGGACGGAGCCCCCATGACGACGGACAGCGGTACGGCGGTCGAGGTGAGGCCCGTGGCGGGCCACATCGGCGCCGAGATCACCGGGGTCGACCTGGCCGGCGACCTGGACGAGGCGGTGGTGGCCACGATCCGGTCGGCCGTGCTGCGCTGGAAGGTGGTGTTCTTCCGGGACCAGCACCTGGACCACGCCGCGCACATCGCGCTCGCGCGGCGGTTCGGGGAGCCGGTCGTCCTGGGCAGGCGCGGCAGCGCCTCACCGCGGGATTTCCCCGAGATCGAGACGACGGCCGACCGGCTGGAGCTGGGCGGGCGCTACGGCATGGACCACGACGAATGGCTGCGCCGCAGACGCCATTCACTGCTGCGGGGCTGGCACTGCGACCACGGCGCCCGCGTCGATCCGCCCGCCGCCACCATCCTGCGCGCCGAGACCGTGCCGCCGTACGGCGGAGACACCCAGTGGTCCAATCTGGCGGCCGCCTACGCCGGTCTCTCCGAGCCCGTACGGAATTTCGTCGACGGTCTGCGCGCCGAGCACCGGCTGGGCGTCGGCTACCAGGGGCGTCCCGGTGACGACGCCTATCTGCGGCATCTCCTGGACCATCAGGTGGCGACCGAGCACCCGCTCGTACGGGTGCATCCCGAGACGGGCGAACGGGTGCTTCTCGTCAACGGCTACTACGTCGAGCAGATCCTCGGTCTCTCGCGAGCCGAGAGCGCCCACGTCCTGCAGATGCTCCTGGAGCAGGCGACCCGCCCCGAGTACACCGTCCGGTTCCGCTGGGAGGCGGGCAGTGTCGCCTTCTGGGACAACCGGGCCACCATCCATCTCGCCCCCGGCGATCTCGTCAGCGGCGAGCATCCTCGGATCATGCACCGCGTGATGCTCGCCGGTGACGTTCCCGTGGGTCCGGACGGGAAGCCCTCGGCACCGGTCACCGGCACGGAACCCGGCCGCTGGTGACGACGACGTTCACACCGCGGGGACGCGCCGCGCGGCCGGCGCGTCCCCGCAGGGCCTGTCCGGCCCTCGGTTCGTCCTCCTGCTACCCCTGGGCCGCCTTGGCGTAGTCCTGCGCCATCGGTCCCGCGAAGTCGTAGACCACGCACGGTTCGTCGCCGACGACCCACGCGTCGTGTCCGGGCGAGATCACGAAGAGGTCGCCGGGTCCCGCCTCGCCCTCCGTGCCGTCGTCCATGCGCAGGTGCATGCGTCCTCGGACGACGCAACCGGTGTGGTGGATCTGGCAGGTGTCCGTGCCGGCGATCGAGGCGACCGACTCGGTCCAGCGCCAGCCGGGCTCGAAGGTTCCGATGGCGAAATCGAGTCCGGTCATGTGCACGGCTTCCAGGTGGCCGCGGGGGAAATCGCGCCGCTCATCCGGCTTGTCGGCTGCCCTTATCTCGAGCATGGCAGCTCCCTCCGTAGTGGCCGGCCCGTACCACTCCATCGTCCGTCTGTCCATGGGGGGACGCCATCCGAAGTGTGCTCCCGCTCCCGGTGGGTTCGTTGTCGGTTTCTGGCACATCCGGCACCGACCTGGGCTAGATTCGAGCCCCGCCGATCCCGCTTCCATCGGCGACGTCGCAGGAAAGGCTCGGGGAACGGCGCATGCGCGACTTCGGGAACGCCCGGCCGGCCGCCCCGGACATGGCGGGAGGACCCGTCATGGCGGGCGGGCTCGCCGACAGCGTCTTCGACACGGCGAGCCGGGACCCCGGCCATCCACTGATCGCACGCCGCACCGACCCGGCCGACGGGACCTGGACCTCCGTGTCCGCGGGCGAACTGCGGGACGAAGTGGTCGATCTGGCCAGGGGACTCATCGCCTCGGGCATCCGTCCCGGCCACCGCGTCGCCGTCATGGCGCGGACCCGGTACGAGTGGACCCTGCTGAGCTGCGCGCTCTGGGCGATCGGGGCCGAGGTGGTGCCGATCTATCCGACGTCCTCGCACGAGCAGGTCGAGTGGATCCTCCGCGACGCGGGCTGCGTCGCCGTGGTCGTCGAGGACGAGCACGGGGTCATGACCGTCGGGTCGGTGTGCGCCTCGCTGCCCCTGCTGCGCCACGTCTGGCAGTTGGACGCCGGTGCGCTGGAGCAACTCGTGGAGCGCGGCCGTCCGGTGCCGGCCACCACCGTCGACTCGCTGCGCCGGATCGTGCTGCCCGACTCCACCGCGGTCATCGCCTACACCTCCGGCACGACCGGGCACCCCCGCGGCTGCGCGCTCAGCCACCGCAATGTGGCCAGCCCCTGCGACACCGTGCTGGCCGGCTGGGGACGGACCGCTGCACCGCCCGGGGAGCAGCCCGCCATCCTCGCCTTCCTGCCGTTCTCGCATGTCTACGGGCTGATGCTCCAGGGGCTGTGTCTGCGCGGCGGCCTGCTCATGGGCCATGAACCCGAATTCCGAGCGGATGTCCTGGCCTCCGCGCTCCTGACCTTCCGCCCCACCTACCTGTACGCGGTCCCGTTCGTCTTCGAGAAGCTCTTCAAGAATTTCCTCCGCACGGCCCAGCAGGCGGGCCGCGGCGCCCTGTTCGAGCGGGCGGTGCGCACGGCGCGGGACTACGCCGTGGCGGTCGAGCGGCAGCGGCTGGGCACCGGGCCGGGGCCCGGCTTCGACCTGAAGCTGCAGCACGCCCTGTACGACAAGGCGGTGTACCGCAAGCTGCGCGCCGCACTGGGCGGCAGGGTGTGCGGTGCCGTGTCCGGCGGCTCCCCACTGAACCGTGAACTCGGCCTGTTCTACGCGGGGATCGGGATATTCGTCCATGACGGGTACGGGCTCACGGAGACCGCCGGAGGCATCACCGCGCAGCCGGTCGGGCGGGAGAAGTCCGGCACGGTGGGGCGTCCCCTGCCGGGCGTGGACGTTCAGGTGGCCGCGGACGGGGAGATCCTGGTGCGCGGCCCCTCGGTCTTCCAGGGGTACGTCAACGACGACCTGGGCACGCGCACGGCGGTACGCGACGGCTGGCTGGCCACGGGCGACATCGGACGGCTCGACTCCGAGGGGTATCTGTCCATCACGGGCCGCAAGAAGGACATCATCGTCACGAGCGGCGGCAAGAGCGTGGCCCCGGCGGCCCTGGAGGAGCGGCTGCGGGTGCACCCGCTCATTCACCAGGCGGTGGTCGTGGGTGACAACCGGCCGTGTGTGGGCGCCCTGATCACTTTGGATCCCGAGTTCGTGGCGCACTGGCGCGGCGCCCTGTTCTCACAGGGGGACGCGCCCGGGCGGGAGGCACGGGAGGAGAACGCGCTGCGGCAGGAAGTCGCGCGGGCCGTCGCCGCCGCCAACACCACGGTGTCGCGGTCGGAGTCCATCCGGGTCTTCCGCGTCCTGACGGAGCCGTTCGACGTCGCCAACGGACTGCTGACGCCGTCCATGAAGCTGCGCAGGGACGCCATCGCACGCCGGTACGCGGTGGAGATCGACGCCATGTACCAGTCCGCGTCCCGCGTTCCGCGTGAGCGCAGGTCGGAGGAGTTGCCGACCTGGGACGACTCCGACGACGTGTTCCGGCGCGTGCGGTGAGCGGGCGCTTCCCCGCAGCCGTGCCATCGGCTTTCGTGTCCTGCGTACGGAGAGCGGCTCCCGCGTAGCGGGACCTGGGCCGCGGCACCGGCCTGATCACGTACGACGCCGCAGACGGCCGGTGCGGTGGCCACGCCAACCGCACCACGCCGTCCGGATGCGCACGTGGGGCGGTGCGGCGCATTCTTGCTGTGTTACCGACCCGACGGCCCCCGACGAGGGCAGACCGATGCATGGGAGCGCCGAGCGCGCAGACAGCGCACCCGGGACGCCGACCGCGGCGCTGACCGGCGCCGTGGCCGACTCGATGCGCGCCTCCGGAGGCGTCGTGGGCGGCGTGTACCTGCGCTCCAGCACGCCGGGGGTGCTGCGTCTGGCCGTGCTCGCCGGGCTGCCGGGGCCGTTGTTCCGGCCGTGGTGGCGGCTGCACACGGAGCTGCCGTTCCCGGTCGCCGACGCATATCGGCTCCGCGTACCCGTGGTACTCGCCGACGCGACGGAGACGATGCGCCGCTACCCGCAGCTCGCGGCAGGGCTGCCGTTCCGCTTCGGCTCCGTGTACGTCCCCGTGGTGAGCGGCAGGACGACGTACGGCGTCCTGACGGTGCTGTGGCCCGCGGCCTCGGACGTCAGCGAGGCACCGCCGGACCGGAGCCGGGTGACGGCGATCGCGGACCGCCTGGGCGAATCCCTGAGCGCCCTGGAGGAGGCGGGCGCTCCGGTGGTCTGGGACGGCGAGCCGCTGTCCGTGCGGCCCCCGGCCGTCGGGCTGCTGCGGGGCCGTATCGGACACTTCAGCTGGGACCCGGCCGAGTCGACGCTGACCGCTGACGACACCTTCTGGGAGCTCACCGGGGGCGCCAAGGACGACATCGCCCGGTCACCGGAGGCACTCGCCGGGGCGATCTCCCCCGACGACGCGCCGCTGGTGCTGTCGGCGCTGCGCGACACGGCCGCCGGCAGCCCGCCCACGCGACCGCTGCCGGTGCAGGCCGAGGGCGGCGGACAGCGGCTGCTGGAGCTGTGGAACGAGGGCCCGGCGCGGGAGGCGCACCGGGTCGGCGGTCTCGTCGTGGATCCCGGGCCCGGTCCGGCGGCGCAGGGGGCCACCGACCTCCTCCCGGACGGTGTGTTCGCGTTCGACCGGAAAGGCTTGATCACGTACGCCAACCCGCGGGCCGCCCGGCTGCTCGGCCGCCCCCGGGAGGAACTGGTCGGCCGGCACCTGTGGCAGGCCGTACCGTGGCTGGGCCGGCCCGCGTACGAGGACCATCTGCGAGGAGCGCTGCTGACGCCCGAGCCGGTGCACTTCCAGGTCGAACGCCCCACGGAGGGGTCGCACGGACACCACGACGGCGACTGGCTCACCCTTTCGGTCTACCCGGGCCCGGACGTCCTGACCTGCCGGGTGGTGCCATTGGGGCACACCGCGGAAGCGCCCTCGCTCGGCGAGACGACGACGGAGGAGACGACCGCGACGACCGCGGAGACGCTCGGCACACACAACGTTCCGGCTCCGGCCTACCGCCCCGTCGTCCTTGCGATCGCGCTGTCCGAGGCGGTGACCGCGCGCCAGGTGTCCGAGGTGGTGATGCGCGAGCTGCTGCCCGCGTTCGGCGGGCACAGGCTGGCCATCTATCTGCTGCAGGATCGGCATCTGTACCTGGCCTGGGAGACGGGATTCCCTCCCAGGTTCCTCTCACAGTTCGAAGGGGTCGGGCTGGACGCCAAACTGCCGGGCGTGGAGACGCTCACCACCGGCCGCCCCCTGTTCTTCGAGTCGATGCAGCAGCTGGAGGCCGCCTATCCGGACATCCCCCTGGACACCCAGGAGGGCTCCCGGGCCTTCCTGCCGCTGATCGCCTCCGGGCGCCCGGTCGGCTCCTGCATCCTCGGCTTCGAACGCCCGCGCTCCTTCGGGCCCGAGGAACGCACACTGCTCACCGCACTCGCCGGTCTGATCGCCCAGGCCCTGGAGAGGGCACGGCGCTACGACACCGAGGCCGCCCTCGCCCGTGGCCTCCAGGAGGCCCTGCTGCCGCACCGGCTGTCGGCGCACCCGCAGGTGGAGACCGCGGGCTGCTATCTGCCCGGCACCCAGGGCATGGACGTGGGCGGCGACTGGTACGACGTCGTCGAGGCCGGCGACGGGCTGGCCCTGGTCATCGGCGACGTCCAGGGGCACGGAGTACAGGCGGCCGCCACCATGGGGCAACTGCGCAGCGCCGTCCGGGCGTTCGCGCTCGGCGACCACGCTCCGCATCAGGTGATGAGCGGCACCAACCGGCTGCTCATCGATCTCGATCCGGGCCAGTTCGCGAGCTGCTGCTACATCCGGCTGGACCCGGTCACGGGGCACGCGCGGGCCGCGCGGGCCGGACATACGCAGCCCCTGCTGCGCCACCCGGACGGCAGCACGGACATTCTCGACCTGCCCGGCGGGCTGGTGCTCGGGGTGGATCCGGAGGCCGGCTACCCGATCACGCATCTGCGGCTGGAACCCGGTGCCGTGCTGGCGCTCTACACCGACGGGCTGGTCGAGCGGCCGGGAGCGGACATCGACGAGGGTGTCGAGGCCCTGCGCACCGCACTCTCCCGGGCCGACGAGGGTTCGGACCGCCGGAACGGCCCCTCCCTGGAGGAGATCGCGGACCGGCTCATGGAACGGGCCCGCCACACCGCCGACCGCCCGGACGACATCGCGCTCCTGCTGGCGACACGCCGCGACTGGCCCACCGGTACCGCACACACTTGACTTGCTCTCCCTCCTGAAGGAGGGAGATTCTGGCCTGCTCGCTCGGTGCTGTGCCGCTACGCGGCACGGGCATCGGGCGGGCTTCCGTGGCTTCCTGTTTCTTCGCGCGGTGCCGGAACATTTTCCGGTCTTACCGGCGCTCCGCAGGCTGTCACCGCCAGTCCGGCGGCCTTGATGTTCTTCGCGGCGTTGTGGTCCCGGTCGTGGAGGGTGCCGCAGGCCGTGCAGGTCCCCGCACGTGCAGGGGTTTGGGCCCGTCCTTGATCCCGCAGGTGGAGCACACCTGGCTGGTGGGCTCGAACCGGCCGACCTTGACAAAGGTCCGGCCGTACCGCTTCGCCTTGTACTCGAGCATGCCCACGAACTGGGACCAGCCCGCGTCGTGCACGCTCTTGGCCATCCAGGTGCGCGCCAGTCCGCAGACCGCCAGGTGCTCCACCGCGACCGCTTGGTTCTCGCGGATCACTTTCGTGGAGAGCTGGTGATGGAACTCGCGGCGCGCGTCGGTGACCTTGGCGTGGGCGCGGGCGACCTTCAGGCGGGCCTTGGCCCGGTTCTTCGATCCCTTCTGCTTGCGGGACAGCTCCCACTGGGCCTTCTTGAGTTTCTTCTCCGCCCGGCGCAAAAACCGCCGGGAGTCGATCTTCGTGCCGTCGGACAGGACCGCGAAGTGACTCAGCCCGAGATCGATGCCGAGGACACTGCCGGGATCCGGCTCGCCCCAACGGCTTCGGTCCTGCCCGGGGTCGGACTCAATGACGAAGGAGGCGAAGAACCGCCCCGCCGCGTCCCGGATCACGGTGACGCTGGAGGGGGTCGAGGGAAGAGCCCGCGACCAGCGCACCCGCACCTCGCCGATCTTCGGCAGCAGCAGCCGCCCGGCCTCGCTAATCTTCCAGCGCGCGTTCCGGGTGAACCGGATCGCCTGCCGGGCATCCCTCCTGGACTTGAAGCGCGGCGCGCCCACCCGCGCCCCTTTGCGGGCTCCCTTCAGTGAGGCGAAGAAGTTCCGGTACGCGTCGTCCGCATCTCGCAGTGACTGCTGCAGCACCACCGCCGACACCTTGCCCAGCCAGTGCCGCTCGCGGGTCTTCTTCGCCTCGGTGACGAGCGTCTTCGACAGGACTGCCGCGGTGGGGAACGCTTCCCCTGCCGCCCGCGCCCGCTCCCGCGCCGCGATCGCGTCGTTGTAGACCACCCGCGCGCACCCGAACGCCCGGGCCAGCGCGATGCGCTGACCCGGTGTCGGGTCGAGGCGGAAGGCATACCGAAGCTGCATGATCCGGACGCTGACACCAGTCACTGACAGCCCGGGACGGATCAGCCGAATCCAGCTCCGCTGGAACGATTCGGCGACGCTCCGCCTCGCCACATCCAGATTCGCTTCACCACCAGCGTGAACGCCGGTGCACTGCGAATGAATCCCGGTAGCACGCCCGGGGTCCCCGGCGGATGCCGGACCACGGTCCTCCCGCGAGTCCCCGTCCATGATCCGGGCCGCTGTTGACGCGAACGCCGTACGGGTGCGGTGATGCTTCCTGGCACGACGGCCGACCGCGAGCGAGGACAGTCCATCGATGGCTCTGCAGTTCAGCGCGACCAATCCGGAGCATCCCGCGCTCCTGCTCGACCTGCCCTGGCAACTGCCTCTGGAGGACTGGCCGGAACACCTCCTCGTGCCGCTGCCGCGCGGCATCTCCCGGCACGTGGTGCGCTACGCGCGGGCCGGCACGGAGATCGTGGCGGTCAAGGAGCTCGCCGAGCGGCCCGCGGTGCGGGAGTTCGAGCTGCTGCGTGACCTCGACCGGCTCGGCATACCGGCGGTGGACCCGCTCGCCGTGGTCACCGGCCGTACCGACCCGGACGGCGAGCCGCTGGAACCGGTCCTGATCACCCGGCATCTGGGCGGCTCCATGCCGTACCGGTCCATGTTCGAGACGACCATGCGGCCCGCCACCATGCACCGGCTGATGGACGCGCTCGCCGTACTCCTGGTGCGTCTGCACCTCGCCGGCTTCGCCTGGGGCGACTGCTCGCTGTCCAACACGTTGTTCCGACGGGACGCGGGCGCGTACGCCGCGTATCTCGTGGACGCCGAGACCGGGGATCTGTATCCCCAACTGAGCACCGGGCAGCGCGAGTACGACCTCGATCTCGCCCGCGTCAACATCAGCGGCGAGCTGCTCGACCTGGAGGCGTCGGGGGCGCTGCATCCGTCCGTGGATCCCATCGCGTTCGGCACGGAGATCTGCGAGCGGTACACCAGGCTGTGGGACGAGCTGACCCGCACGTCCGTGTACCCGGCGGGCAAGTACCACTACATCGACCGCCGTATCCGCCGTCTCAACGACCTCGGGTTCGACGTGGCGGAGATGCAGATCGCGCACTCGGCGAACGGTGACACGGTCACCTTCGTGCCGAAGGTCGTCGACGCCGGGCATCATCAGCGGCAGTTGCTCAGGCTGACCGGGCTAGACACCGAGGAGAACCAGGCCCGGCGGCTGCTCAACGACCTGGAGAGCTGGATGGCGTCCCAGGACGACTACGCGCCCGGCGACCCCCTGGCCGCCCGGCCCGAGGTTCTCGCCCACCGCTGGGTGCGGGACGTCTTCCGGCCCACCGTGCGGGCCGTGCCACGCGAGCTGCGCGGCTCGATGGATCCCGCCGAGCTGTACCACGAACTGCTCGAACACCGCTGGTACTTGTCCGAGCGAGCCCAGCACGACATCGGTCTGGACACGGCCATAGCGGACTACGTCGCGAACATCCTGCCCAAGGTCCGTGAGACGCCGACCGATCCCCGGGAGGAGGACAGACCCGTACTGCCGGCGTGACCGGCGCCGCGGGCCCGCCCGCGTTGCGGCCAAGACGCCCACCCGGTCCGTCCCCGGCAGGACGCGGACCGTGTCGGTCAGCCGACTGGCCCGTCTCGGATTGACGCTGAACGCACGGACGTTCAGTGTGAAACCGGCATGTTCCCGAGCAAAGCGCCCATCGTCTCACTCGGTGAAAAGGCGGTGCACCATGGCCGAGCGGAGGCCCGAAAGAGTCCTCGTCAGTGAGCTGTCGGCCGAATTCCTGGGCACCATGATCCTCATTCTGTTCGGCTGCGGCGTGGTCGCCCAGGTCGTGGCCGCCGGGCTCGGGGACCACGACAGCATCGCCTGGGCATGGGGCTTCGGCGTCACCCTCGGCGTGTACGTCGCCGCCCGGATCAGCGGCGCCCACCTCAATCCGGCGGTCACCCTGGCGCTGGCCTGCTTCAAGGGGTTCGACTGGAAGAAGGTCGTGCCGTACGCTCTCGCGCAGACCGCGGGGGCGTTCGTGGCCGCGCTGCTGGTGCGCTGGAACTACACCGAGGTCCTCGCGAAGGCCGACCCGGGGCACACGTTCAAGACCCAGATCGTCTTCTCGACCCTGCCCGGCAACGGCGTCCTGCCGATCAGCGAGCTCGGCGCCCTCCGGGACCAGATCATCGGCACCGGGATCCTGGTCCTGGTCATCTTCGCGGTCACCGATCTCCTGAACACCCCGCCGGGCGCCAACATGGCCCCGCTGATCATCGGTTTCCTGGTCGTGGCGATCGGTATGGCGTGGGGCGCGGACGCGGGCTACGCGATCAACCCGGCCCGCGACCTCGGCCCCCGCCTCGCCAGCTATCTCACCGGGTACAGCACGGCCTGGCGTGATCAGTACGGCAATCTCTACTGGTGGGTGCCGATCGCCGGCCCGCTGATCGGCGGAGTCTTCGGTGCCGCCCTGTACAAGCTGTTCATCAGCACCTTCCTGCCCGTTCCCGGAGCGGAACAGGAGCCCGGGGAGGTGCCCGCACCCGACGGGAGGTCCGCGAGGTAGTGGTCCTCCCCCGCGGACCGGTCAGGCAGGTGGTACGACCGCCACCGGGCAGGGCGCGTGATGCACCAGGGCGTGCGTCACCGAGCCGATGCGCGGCCCCACCGCCCGGGCGGCGCGGCGCCCCACCACCACGAGCTGGGCGTGCTGGGCCGCGGAGAGCAGCACCTGGCCCGCGCTGCCCATCTCCAGGTGCTCGCTCACCGGGACGTCGGGAAAGCGTTCCCGCCAGGGCCGCAATGCCTCCTCGAGCGCCCTCCTCTCGTACGGCTCCAGCCCGCCGGCCTCGTCCAGCAGCTTCAGCGAGGCGGGGCTGTAGGCGAACACGGGCGGCAGGCTCCAGGCCCGTACGACGCGTACGGCCGCTCCCCGGGCCGCCGCCGTCTCGAACGCGAACCCGAGTGCGGGCGCGCTGTCGTCCGGCTCTCCGTGCTGGCCGACCAGGATGTCCCGGCCCGCCGCCTCTCCCGCGGCCCTGTCGTCGGAGCGGACCAGCACCACGGGCCGGCCGGCCTCGGCGATCACCCGCCGGCCGACGGAGCCGAGCAGGAAGCCCACAACCGCGCCGTGCCCGCGTGACCCCAGCACCAGCAGCTCGGCCGCGGCCGCCTCGGCGACGAGCGTCCCGACCGGTTCGCCCTCCAGGGCCTCGGCGGTCACGGTCAGCTCCGGATGCCTCTCGCCGATCGTCCGCCGGGCACCCTCCGCCGCCTCGCGCGCCCACCCGGCCTGGGCCTCCTGGTCGGCGGCCGGGGCGATGTCGTACGACTGACACTGCCAGGCGTGCACGATCCTCAGCGGCAGGCCCCGGCGCACCGCCTCCCGGGCGGCCCAGGCCGCCGCGGCGACGCTCTCCGGTGATCCGTCCACTCCCACGGTGATCGGGCGCGTCATACGTGCTGCCTCCCTGTTTCAAGATCCGGCGGTCCCACGCTACCGGGCCGGGTGCAAGGCAGGTTCCCGAGCGAAACCGGACGATCGAACATACGATGGGCGGGACGCCGATGAGCTCGGGGTGGGAGATTTCATGGCACAAGCTGCGGGCGCAGCGGTACGGACCGTCATCCTGACCGTGGACGACGACCCCGGAGTGTCGCGTGCCGTGGCGCGCGATCTGCGCCGCAGGTACGGCGAGTCGTACCGCATCGTGCGGGCCGAGTCCGGCGAGAGTGCGCTGGAAGCGCTGCGGGAGCTGAAACTGCGGGGCGACGTGGTGGCCGTCATCATGGCCGACTACCGGATGCCGCAGATGAACGGCATCGAGTTCCTCGAACAGGCCCTGGACGTCTTCCCGGGCGCGCGGCGAGTGCTGCTGACGGCGTACGCGGACACCAACGCGGCCATCGACGCGATCAACGTCATCGACCTCGACCACTACCTCCTCAAGCCGTGGGATCCGCCCGAGGAGAAGCTCTACCCGGTCCTGGACGATCTGCTTCAGGCGTGGCGGACGTCCGACTACCGGCCGGTCGCCGTCACCAAGGTGGTCGGGCACCGCTGGTCGGCGCGGTCGTCGGGGGTACGGGAGTTCCTCGCCCGCAACCAGGTGCCCTACCGCTGGTACTCGGTCGACACGCCGGAGGGACAGCGGCTGCTGACGGCCGCCGGGCAGGACGGGGAGCGGCTGCCGCTCGTCGTGACCGCGGACGGCACGCCGCTGGTCGAGCCCGAGGATCCGGACCTTGCGGCCCACGTGGGGCTGGCGACGACGCCGACCTCGGAGTTCTACGACCTCGTCGTGATCGGCGGCGGGCCCGCCGGGCTCGGAGCCGCCGTGTACGGGGCGTCTGAGGGGCTGCGGACCCTGCTCGTGGAGCGGTCGGCGACCGGCGGACAGGCCGGGCAGAGTTCCCGGATCGAGAACTATCTCGGCTTCCCGGACGGCGTGTCGGGTGCGCAGCTGACCGACCGGGCGCGCCGGCAGGCGAAGAAGTTCGGCGCCGAGATCCTCACCGCGCGGGAGGTGTCCGGTCTCGAGGTCAGCGGATCGGCACGCGTCGTGCGGTTTTCGGACGGGTCGGCGATCGGCGCGCACAGCGTGATCCTGGCGACCGGCGTGTCGTACCGTCAGCTGACGGCTCCGGGGCTCGAGGAGCTGAAGGGGTGCGGGGTCTTCTACGGCTCGGCGCTCACGGAGGCGCCGGCCTGTTCGGGGCACGACGTGTACATCGTCGGTGGCGCCAACTCGGCGGGCCAGGCGGCGATGTACCTCTCCCGGGGCGCCAAGTCGGTCACCCTGCTGATTCGGGGTGATGCGCTGTCGGCGTCGATGTCGCACTATCTGATCCAGCAGATCGCCGAGGCGCCGAACATCTCCGTGCGCACCTGCACCGTGGTGGAGGCGGCGCACGGCACCGGCCATCTGGAGCAGCTGACGCTGCGGGACGTGGTGACCGGACACACCGAACTCGTCGATGCGCAGTGGCTGTTCGTGTTCATCGGGGCGGCCCCGCTCACCAACTGGCTGGAGGGAACCGTGCTGCGGGACGAGCACGGGTTCATCATGACCGGCCCCGACATGACCACCGACGGACAGCCGCCGCCGGGCTGGGAGCTGGAGCGGCCTCCGTACCACCTGGAGACCAACGTCCCCGGCGTGTTCGTGGCGGGCGACGCGCGCTCCGAGTCCGCCAAACGGGTCGCCTCCGCCGTGGGCGAGGGCGCCATGGCCGTGATGCTCGTCCACCGCTATCTGGAGCAGTCATGAATCCACAGCACGGGGAGGGGTCGTGAGCGGCCGGCCGATGGCGTGCGACCAGGCGGAGCTGAAGACGCTCTTCCTGTTCGAGAAGCTGGACGACGAACAGCTGGCGCGACTGTGCAGGGAAGGGCGGGTGGAGCTGTTCGAGCCCGGACCGGTCTACACCGAGGGCGACCCCGCCACCTGTTTCTTCGTCCTTCTGAACGGCACGGTGGTGCTGTCGCGCCGGGTCGGCTCCGACGACGTGGAGATCTCGCGGACGTCGCAGCGCGGTGTGTACGCGGGCGCCTTCCAGGCGTATCTCGGCGACCGGGCGCGAGCGGCGCAGTACAACGGGTCGATGCGGGTGACCGAACCCTCGCGGTTCTTCATCCTGCCCGCGGACACCTTCTCCGCCGTCATGCGGGACTGGTTCCCCATGGCGGTGCATCTGCTGGAGGGGCTGTTCTTCGGCAGCAAGAACACACAGCAGATCATCAACCAGCGGGAGCGGCTGCTGGCACTCGGTTCCCTGTCGGCGGGTCTCACCCATGAGCTCAACAACCCGGCCGCCGCGGCCGTACGCGCCACCTCGGCGCTGCGCGAGCGGGTCGCCGGGATGCGGCACAAGCTGGGCATCATCGCCGCCGGACGGTACGAGCCGGACACGCTGATGACGCTGGTCGACATCCAGGAGCGGACGGCCGAACAGGTCGCCAAGGCCATGCCGCTCAGCCCCCTGGAGGCGTCCGACCGCGAGGACGCCCTCTCCGACTGGCTCGACGACCACGACATCCAGGGCGGCTGGCAGCTCGCGCCGACCTTCGTGCAGGCCGGACTCGACACCGACTGGCTGGACCAGGTCGCGGCGGCCGTCGACGAGCAGACTCTCGAAGGCGCGATCCGCTGGCTCAACTACACGGTCGAGACCGAGCTGCTCATGAACGAGATCGAGGACTCCACCACCCGGGTCTCCACGCTCGTCAACGCGGCCAAGCAGTACTCGCAGCTCGACCGGGCCCCGTACCAGATCGCCGACGTGCACGAACTCCTCGACAGCACCTTGCTGATGCTCTCCGGGAAGATCGGCGGGCGGATCACGGTCGTCAAGGAGTACGACCGCACGCTGCCGAGCATTCCCGCCTACCCGGGCGAACTGAACCAGGTGTGGACCAACCTCATCGACAACGCGGTCTCGGCCATGAACGACGCGGGCGGCGAGGGCACGTTGACGGTGCGGACCGCCCTCGACCGTGACCAGCTGCTCGTCGAGTTCCGCGACACCGGCCCGGGTATTCCGCCCGAGAACCGCAGCCGCATCTTCGACCCGTTCTTCACCACCAAGCCGGTCGGCCAGGGCACCGGCCTCGGCCTGGACATCTCCTGGCGCATCGTCGTCAACAAGCATCACGGCAGCCTGGACGTCCAGTCGGTGCCCGGCGACACGCGGTTCCGGGTACGGCTGCCGCTGACCGCGACGGAGTCCGACGTCATCGAGCGGGGCGTAGAGCCACAGCCGGTTTCCCAGACCTCACCGGAGGCGTCATGACCACAGTGAACGGCATCGACCCCGCCGTCCCGCCGAGCGGCACCGGCTGTGTGGAGTGCGACGAGGCGGGCGGCTGGTGGTTCCATCTGCGGCGCTGCACGCAGTGCGGGCACATCGGGTGCTGCGACGACTCGCCCGCCAAGCACGCCACCGCTCACTTCCACGCCACCGGGCATCCGGTGATCCGCAGTTTCGAGCCGGGCGAAGGCTGGTTCTGGGACTACACCACCTCCGAGCTGTACGAGTCCGGTCCCGATCTCACTCCCCCGCTCAGCCACCCGGCGGACCAGCCTGTGCCGGGGCCGGAGGGGCGGGTGCCGGCCAACTGGGCGGAGACGCTCCGCTAGGTGAGCCGTCATCACGTACGTGGTCTATCGGCGGTCGGCAGACTGCCGGTTGTGTGTGGTTGCTCGCGCAGTTCCCCGCGCCCCTGAAGGGCAGGATCACCTCCCGACGTTGGAGAGCCCGTGTCGCGGGGCGTCACTACGGCTGACCCTGGTGCACCCCTTCGACGATCCGGTGGTGTGCGGCGGCAACGCGACGGTGGCGGACGTCCTGGGGTGGGTGGAGCGGCTCTTGGCTGCGGTGAGCCCGGGCATGGCAGGATGCTCGGCTGATGGTCGCGAGCATGGAATGCGTCCGCTGCGGCGGGACGGTGGCGCCCGACGGGGTCTGCTGGGACTGCGGTGCCATGCAGCCGGCGTTCCGGGCGCATATGGAGATCACGGCGGGCGACGGTGCGGCCGGGGTGAGTGACCGGGGGAGCCGGAAGGCGGTCAATGCGGACGCTCTGGCGCTTGCCACCAGCGGTGCGTGGACGGTCGGCGTCGTCTGTGACGGGGTGTCCATGTCGCCGCGGCCGGAGCGGGCGGCGCAGGTCGCGGCAGAGGCCGGGGTGGCGGTCCTGGTGGCGCGGCTGCGGGAGGGTGTCGTACCCGAGGTGGCGCTCGATGAGGCCGCCGTGCGCGCGGGGCTGGCGGTGAGCGCTCTGGCCATGTCGCGGGACGCCGCGCCCGCCTGCACGTTCGTGGCCGGTGTCGCCGGGCCGGAGGGAGTCTGGAGTGCCTGGGCCGGCGACAGCCGGGCCTACTGGCTGCCCGACGACGGGCCCGGCATGGCCCTGACCGAGGACGACACCGGCGAACACGATGCTCTCACCGCATGGCTGGGCGCCGACGCCGGGCCGGTGACCGCGCGCGTCCGCAGCTACCGGCCCCTCGTGCCCGGCCGTCTGCTGCTGTGCACGGACGGCCTGTGGCGGTATCTGCCGGACGCCGCACGGCTGCGGGCCGCGCTCGGGCGCGGTCGGCCGGACGCCCGGTCCGATGCGCGCACCCTGGTCGGCCATGCCCTGGACGCGGGCGGGCAGGACAACGTCACCGCCGCCGTCATCCGCGTGGTGGCGAGCCCGCCCGCGACCTGACGGGCGCCCGGTGACGGCGCAGGGGGCCGCCGTGCAGGGGTGTCGTGTGCCAGCGGGCGGTGAAGGTGCCGTCGCCCGGGGTGCAGGTCACGGTCAGGCGGTGCGGTGTCTCCAGGAACAGGATGTCGACACGCAGGGTGTCCGGGTCGGTCCAGCCGCCGCTCACTGCCGTCGGGACCGTTTCCTCGGCAACGGCCCAGCCGGAGCGGGGAAGGCGCACGGCGAGGCGGTCCTCGCCCTCCACGAGGGTCAGCGTCAAGGCACCGTCCGCCTCGGTGACCTCGACCGCGGACAGGGTCGGCTGATCCGTGCAGCGGCCGCCCCATGGAGTGAAGCGCGCCCCCGGCAGGCGGCCGGATTCCGCTCCGGGCGCGGAGTGGGCGGTGACCGGCGGGAGGGCGAGGCCTTCGAGGCGGTCCTGCAGTGCTTTGTCCTCGTCGGTGCGGCCCGCGAGCGGACCGGAACCGAACGCGGGCAGCAGATGGCGCCACATCGCGTCGAGCATCTTCTGCATCTGCACCGTGGCCGCGGTCGTCGCGATCACGGCGTCGTACCGGGGCAGGACGACGCAGAACTGGCCGTACGCCCCGTCGCCCCGGTATCCGTGCCGCGACATCCAGAACTGGAAGCCATAGCCCTGCTGCCAGTCCGACGCGGCACCCTCGGTCGTCCCGTCGGCGTTGGAGATGTGCGGGCGTGTCGCCTGAGCCACCCAGGACGACGGCAGCAGGCGCCTGCCCTCCCAGACACCGTCCTGGAGGTACAGCAGACCGAGGCGGGCGATGGCGTCCGTGGTGGCGTGCAGTCCGCTGAAGCCGAGGTCGCGTCCACGCGGATGCTGGATCCAGGCGACCTCCCCGATACCCAGCGGGTCGAGGATCCTCGGGCGCAGATACTCGGTCAGTGACGTGCCGGACAGGCGCTGCACGAGCGCGGCCAGTGTGTAGGTCGCGGGCTGGTTGTAGGCGAAGACCGTGCCGGGGTCCCGGTCCGGCGGGATCAGCAGGAAGCCGCGCACGGGCTCGGCCCGGTCGAGCGCGAACGCCTCCGCGTTGGTCTCGGCGAGGTGTCCGCTGGCCATCGACGCGACGTGACGCACGAGCATGGCGCGGCTGCGCGGGTCGGTGATGTCCGCCTCGAACTCCGGGAAGTACGAGATCACGGGCGCGTCGAGGTCGAGCAGTCCCTCGGCGACGGCGAGTCCGGCTGCCGTCGAGGTGAAGCTCTTGCTGAGCGAGTACAGCAGGTGGGGGCGCTCGGCGGTGTAGGGCGCCCACCAGCCGGAGGCCACCAGGCGGCCGTGGCGCAGGATCATGAGGCTGTGCGGCTCGATGTCCGGCGCCGCCTCGACCGCGTCGAGGAACGCCTGGATGCCGCCGGCGTCGACCCCTTGCTCGGCGGGTGTACTGACGGGCAACGGGCGGGTGCTCATGTGGCGGGCCTCCTGAACGTTGCGGGCGGGCGGTCACGGCGGCGGTTGGCTGTATGCGACATCCTTCCGCTGCGGATCGGGGCGTGTCCACGGGCGTCACCGGCGTATCTCCGCGCCCGGTTTTCGTGTCTCACGTCAGGGAACCCGCGCTTTATGGTGCAAATCGGATACACGATGATGACCGAGCAGGCGGGCCCGCGTGAGCTCGTCGACCATGTGGTGCAGGCCGAGGAGGCGGGGTTCGACTTCTCCGTGACCTCGGACCACTACTTCCCCTGGCTGCGGACGCAGGGGCATTCACCGTACGCATGGAGTGTGCTGGGCGCCGCCGCGCAAGCCACCTCGCACATTCCGCTGATGACGTATGTGACCTGCCCGACGGTGCGCTACCACCCGGCGGTGGTCGCCCAGAAGGCCGCGACCATGCAGCTGCTGTCCCAGGGCAGGTTCCGGCTGGGGCTCGGCTCCGGTGAGAACCTCAACGAGCACGTGGTGGGCGGGGGTTGGCCGTCCATCGAGGTGCGGCACGAGATGCTGGAAGAGGCGATCGGCATCATCCGCGCCCTGTTCGGCGGCGGTCATGTCAGCCACCGGGGCACACATTTCGCCGTGGACTCGGCGCGGCTGTGGGACCTGCCGGACGAGCCGCCGCCGATCGGCGTCGCCGTCTCCGGCGAGCGCTCCTGCGCACTGGCCGGCCACCTCGCCGACCTCGTCATCGCCACCGAACCGAAGCCGGAGCTGCTCGCTTCCTTCGACCGCCACGGAGGTGCGGGCAAACCGCGCGTCGGACAGTTGCCGGTCTGCTACGACGGGGACCGGGATGCCGCCGTGCGGCGGGCGCACGACCAGTTCCGCTGGTTCGGCGGCGGCTGGAAGGTCAACTCCGAACTGCCGCACCCCGATTCGTTCGAGTCCGCCACGCGGTATGTCGCGCCCGAGGACGTGGCCGCCTCGATTCCGTGCGGTGACGACCCGTCGGACTTCGTCGAGGCCGTACGGCCCTATGCCGAGACGGGGTTCACCGAGATCGCGCTGGTGCAGATCGGGGGCGGGACACAGACCGAGTTCATGGAGTGGTCGGCCAAGGAACTGCTGCCGGCGCTGCGGGAGGGTCTGCGCTGACCGGCAACCGGGCTGCCACGGCGGGGCGTTGACCGTACGCCGCCATAATGTGCCGCATGATCACCTCGCCCCCCACATCCGTCCCTCCGTCCGAGCAGCGTGTCCCCGTCGTCATCGTGGGCGCGGGTCCCGCCGGGCTGACCCTCGCCAACGTCCTGCGGGACGCCTCCGTCGACTGCGTCGTCCTGGAGGGCGAGAGCAGGGAGTTCATCGAGCAACGGCCCCGGGCGGGGTTCATCGAGGAGTGGGCGGTGCGCGCGCTGGAGCGGCGCGGGCTCGCCGGGCGGCTGCTGGAGCGCGCACAGACGCACAGCGAGTGCGAGTTCCGCATCGGCGGGGAACGGCACCGGTTCGCGTACACGGAGGTGTCCGGACACCACCACTTCGTCTATCCGCAGCCGCTGCTCGTCACGGACCTCGTCCGGGAGTACGCCGACGTCAAGGACGGCGACATCCGGTTCGGCGTACGCGACGTGGAGTTGCACGGCATCGACACAGAGGACCCGTCGGTGTCGTACACCGATCCGGACTCCGGCGAACGCCGCCGGATCGGGTGCGACGTCGTCGCCGGCTGCGACGGCGCCCGCGGGGTGACCCGGGCCTCGCTGCCGCAGGAGCGGGGCCACATCGCGCGGCTCGACTACGGGGTCGGCTGGCTGGCGCTGCTGGCCGAGGCACCCCCGTCGTCGGACTGTGTCGTCTTCGGGGTTCATCGGCGCGGTTTTGCCGCACATATGGCCCGCAGCCCGCAGGTCACCCGCTACTACCTGGAGTGCCCGCCCGGCGACGACCCGGAGAACTGGCCGCACGAACGCGTCTGGTCCGAGCTGCGCGCCCGGCTGTCCGTGGCGGGCGCGCCGCCGCTGACCGAGGGACGGCTGATCGAGAAGCGCGTGCTGGACATGCACAACTACGTGGTGCAGCCGATGGCGTACGGAAGGCTGTTCCTGGCGGGCGACGCGGCCCACCTCGTGGCACCGATCGCCGCGAAGGGCATGAACCTCGCCCTGTACGACGCGCTGCTGCTCGCGGACGCGCTCGTCGCGTACTACCGCTCGGGCGACACCGGCGGTCTGCGCGGGTACTCGGCGGCCTGTCTGCGACGGGTGTGGGAGTACCAGGAGTTCTCGGAGTGGTTCGCCGAACTGGTGCACGGCCCTTCCTCGGGCGATCCGTTCCGCGCGGGCAACGCCACCGCCCGGTTGCGACGGCTGTTCGACTCCCCCGCCGCGGCTGCCGCGTTCGCGGAGTCGTACATCGGCTCGTCCGGCGAGGTAACCAACGGTAAACTACTCGCCGGTAGGTGAAGGGGTGTTTTCGCACGTGTGAGCGGTGGAAGCGGTGCCGAGGAAATCCAGCGCGTAGAAATCTCCTTTCTTTGAACACCCACCGTCACCTCCGCCGTACATCCGGGAAACGGGAGAGTCCGGTGCGCAGCGAGGGATGACGATGGACCACGGGCAGGTCTCCACACAGGAGTTGATCGCCGGCCGGTACCGGACAGTCGAGTCCGTTCACCAGGAGGAGGGACGGTCCGTCTGGCTGGGCGAGGACATCGAACTCGGGCGGCCGGTCATTCTCACCGAGACGCGGCTCGCGCCTCTGCAGCCCGAGGTCACCCCGCGCCGCACGGTCGCCCGGATCCTGCGTGACTCCGAGGCCATGGAACTGCTGTGCCCGGGCCGGGTCGCCGCCGTCCTCGAAGTGATCGACGACAACGGTGTCCTGTGGACCGTGATGGAACGGATCGAGGGCACTCCCTTGGGGGAGATTCTCGACCGCGGCCCCCTCAACTACGTACGGGCGGCCCGTATCGGCCTCGGCGTCCTCGATGTGCTGGAGGCCGCCCATCGGCGGGGCATGACGCACGGAGACCTGAGCCCCGGTCAGGTGTTCGTGCAGGACGGCGGCGCGGTCGTGGTGACCGGGTTCGGGCTGATCGGCTCGTCCGTCATCCAGCGGGTCACGGCTCCGTCGTACGCCTCCCCCGAACAGGCCCGCGGCTCCAGCGCGGGGCCGGCGGCGGACCAGTGGGCGCTGGGAGCGCTGCTGTACGCGATGGTGGAGGGACGTCCGCCGGTCAAGGACCGGGGCCCGGTCGAGGCGACCCTGCGCGCCGTGGACAAGTTGCCACTGCGCTCCCCGTCGAACGCCGGCCCGCTGGCGCCCGCCATCACGGGACTGCTGCGCCGCGACGCCCTGGAGCGGGTGCCGGAGTCCGCGGTGCGCGCCTCCCTGATGCGCGTCGTGAGCGAGGAAGTCGACGAACCCACGGAGGAGACGCTGTTGCCGCGTTTCCGGGGTGCGTGGCTGGCCGCCTCCCGTGCGGGGCGGGGCTGGAGCAGTCCGGCCGTTCGCCGGTCGGTGCTGGTCGGGGCGGGACTCGCGGTCGCGGCCTCCTCGGTCGCCGTCCTCGTCACCGCGGGGCGGCCGGACGACAGCGGCGCGTCCGCGACCGGCACGGAGTCGTCCCGCTCCGCCTCGCCGTCCGGTTCGGCCGCTCCGTCGGGCGACAGCGGCGCCCACGGGACGCTCTCCCCCGGATCGAACGGCACGAGCGGGAAGGGCGGAACAAGTACGGCTCCGTCCCCGTCCCCGTCCCCGTCCGCGTCGTCGAGCGCCACCCGGGATCCGGCCTTGGAGTTCCACCGCTACGTCGCACCGGAGGGCTTCTCCATCGATCTGCCGCAGGGATGGAAGCGCATCCGCACCTACAAGGCGTCGGAAGGCACCTACCGGGTGACGTTCGGCGCGAGCGGGGACCCGCGCACGCTGGTGGTCACCTACAGCGTGCGCCTCGGTCCGGACCCGGTCGCGGTCTGGCGGGCGCTGGAGCCGTCGCTGAAGAGCACATACGCCGGCTACTCGCGGGTGGGCGACATCCGGGCGGTGACGTACCAGGGCCACAAGGGCGCCGACATGGAGTGGCTGTCCACGGTGGACGGCGTGCAGGTGCGCACCTTCGGCCGCGGCTTCCTGACCGGCGACGGCCACGGCTTCTCGCTGCGCTGGACGACTCCGGCGGCCGATGCGAACAGCAGAGCCAACCAGCAGACGCTGGCCGTCTTCCTCAGGACCTTCCGTCCGACGGCGTCCTGACGGCGCACCGGACATGCCTCGGCCCGGCCGGCGCGCGTCGGCTGGGCCATCACAGTGCTGGGGCGAGGTTGTCGTCCACTGGCGGCCTCATGGACGTACGTCGGTCGGGCGCGGCTGACGCGGCTGGTGCACCGCGCGCCGGGGCGGCTCACCAGCGGCTTTCCGGAGCGCGGCGGTCCGTCATCCGCTGCGCCAGCCACAGGGCGACCGCCTCCGCGATCGGCTGTCCGGTCTCCAGTTCGACGAAGCCGAACTGTCCGCCCTGGTTGCATTCCAGAAACCACCACAGCCCCTCCTCGTCCTCGGCGAAGTCGAAGGCGGCGTAGGCGAGTCCGGACAGCGCCAGATACTCGTGGACCGACTTCGCGATGCGCTCGGTCACCGTGGTGGTCTCCCAGGAGTACCCGGTGTCGCCGTACCGGCCGTCGACCTGCCCGGGCGCGGCCCGCTTGCGGGCGCCGAACAGACGGGTGCCGACACAGGTCAGCCGGATGTCGGCGCGCTTGAGGATGTAGCGCTGCAGCAGGGCGGGGCCGGCCGCCACGGCGGAGAAGTCGGCGTCGGGTCCGACGAGTGTGGTCGGCAGTGCCAGCGAGGGGTCGTCGGGGGGCGGTCCAGAGGCCGATTTCACGACCACGTCCCGGTACTCCTCGGCGAACTGCTGGGCGACGCGCGGGGCGGTGGTGATGACGGTCGGCGGCACGGCGAAGCCGCTGAGGTGCGCGACCCGCAGCTGCCACGGCTTGTAGCGGGCCTGGTCCGCGTTGCGCGGGTGGTTCATCCACCGGGTCGACGCCGAGTAGAGCATGCCGTACAGGGCCTGGCGGGTCTCGGCGGTCAGCCACGGCGAGGCATGCGCGGCGTGGGCGGCCGGTTCGCCCGGCCTGCGCACCCACACCGAGCGCAGGCCTCCCATGCTCAGGACGTGCCCGTTGACCGAGAGATGACCGTCGAAGTCACCGCGGGCGTAGTCGGCGGACAGCACCGCCTTGCCGGGGAGGTCGGCGGGGTCCAGCCGCATCACGGGAACACCCCGCTCGTGCAGCTTGGCCAGCGCCATGTCGGCGGTCACGTCCTGCTCCGACGTGAGGATGAGGACCGTCATCCGCGTACGGGCCGTCAGTCGTCGAAGTGGGTCTGGGAACCGGCGGTGGACGTCGTCGTGCCGGCCGCCAGCAGCAGGTCGCGGTCGCTCACGGCGGGACGGCCGTCGGGCAGCACGTTCAACTGCCGGGAGGCGTCGTAGTGGTACGGCGTCACCACCGCCGGAAGCCCTCTGGGCTGCGCGTAGTTGAGGGTGAACGGTCGCACGGGAAACCTCCACGTTCTTGGGGCGCCTCTTCCCAACCCTTTACGTCTTCCTCCCGTAAGGAATTCATCACTTTCCGCCACATCAGGGTGAAGGTCATCACATTGCCAGGACACAACCCCTTGGCCCCCGAGGCCGTCCCCGGCAAGCCGCATGCGCGCTGTCAGTGCCCTCGGCAACAATGCAGGGGAAAGATCATCTCGACCTCCGGGTGGGATGCCGTCCCGCCCGTGCCCCGAAAGGCTGACCGACCATGACGCGCCCTCGGCTCAGTTCCCGTGCTGCCGAAGTGCTGCGGCTGATCATGGACCAGCGTGTACCGGTATTCCTCACCGTCCATGCGAACGGGAGGCACCGGTACGGCTATTGGCAGTCCGGCGGTCGTCACATGGCGCTGCCCACCGACGAGTGCGACGCGCTGTATGGCGCCGGGCGGATCGTGCTCGGCGATCCGGTGGTCGACCGGGCCAAGACCACGTACCGGGTACGGGCCGCCGCGCGCGGCAGGTCCCGCGCGGCACACTCCGCCCTGACGGCCTGACCGGCCGGCGGCCTCCCGCCGGCCGGTCTCCCTGGCGTCCGTCTACCAGCGGTCCTCGACCTGCTCCTTGATCCGCCGGTCGTACAGCTCCCGGATCGCGTCGAGCGTGTCCTGCGGAAGCGGGGGCAGCTTTGCGGCCGCCGCATTGGCGCGGGCCTGGTCCGCCGAGCGGGCGCCGGGGATCACCGTGGTCACGCCGGGCTGCTGAATGATCCAGGCGAGTGCCAGCTGGGCCGGGGTGAAGCCCTCGGGGGCGAGCCCGGCGAACTCGGCCGCGGCCTCCACACCGGTCGCGAAGTCGACGCCGGAGAAGGTCTCTCCCTGGTCGAAGGCCTCGCCGTGCCGGTTGTACGAGCGGTGGTCGTTCGCGGCGAAGACCGTGTCCTTGGTGTACTTGCCCGACAGCAGTCCGGAGGCCAGCGGCACACGGGCGATGATGCCCACGCCCGCCTCCCGTGCGGCCGGGAGGACCTGCCGCAGGGGCTTCATCCGGAACGGGTTCAGGATGATCTGCACGCTCGCCACGTTCGGGCGCGCGATCGCGGTCAGCGCCTCGTCGCACGTCTCGACGCTCACGCCGTACGCGGCGATACGGCCCTCCTCGACCAGCGTGTCCAGGGCGTCGTACACCTCGTCGGAGGAGTAGACGGGCGTCGGCGGGCAGTGCAGCTGCACCAGGTCGATCCGGTCGACGCCGAGGTTGCGCCGGGAGCGGTCGTTCCAGGCGCGGAAGTTGTCCAGAACGTAGTTCTGCGGGATCTGGTCGACACGGCGGCCCATCTTGGTCGCCACCAGCACATGCAGATCGGGCCTGCCCAGCAGGAAGGCGGCGATGGTCTGCTCGCTGCGTCCGTCACCGTACACATCGGCGGTATCGAAGAAGGTCACTCCCGACTCGGCCGCCGCTTCCAGCACCTCGTGGGCGTCCTTGTCGTCGACGTCGCCCCAGTCCGCGCCCAGTTGCCACGTGCCGAGGCCGATGACCGACGCGTGCTGCCCCGACCTGCGGAATTCTCGCTCTTCCATACGGCCAGTCTGCCACCCGCACCCGGCCGCGCACGGTACGCCCCGTCCTGCGCGCCGCACCTGCGGGCGCGTTCAGAGGCGACGGGAAGGCCGCCGAGCCGGTCTCACGCACGCCCGCACAGCGGCGGTCAGCCGGTGGCGGGCGGCACGTCCCGGCGCAGTTTCCTTACCGCCAGGGCGAGTTGGAGTCGCAGCCGGCCCTGCGGGGAGTGCACGTCCCAGCCGAGCACGTGTTCCAGCTGGGCCAGGCGCTCCTGCAGCGTGGAGTGGTGCACCGTCAGCTCGACGGCGGCGGACCGCAGGCTCGGTGAGGACGCCACGGCGTGCAGGGTCGCAACCGCCCACGGGGACTCGGCGACGGCACGCTCCACGGCGAGCAGGTCCGGGATCGGCGGTGTGTCCGGGCCCACGGCGCCGGCGAGCAGGGCCAGGGCGCCCAGCTCGTCCGCGTGGACCGTGCGCGGGCCGGGGTCCTGGGCCGTTCCCTCGGCGGTGAAGCGGAGCGCGGTGCGGGCCGCCGCCCATGACTCCGGCAGTCGTACGGGCTCCACGGCGGGACCGATCCCGGCCCGGCGTGTGTCCGGTGCCCGCCGCTCCGCCCCGTCCGCGGGCTCGACCCGGGCTCCGCCGTCGTACAGCGCCACCGCGCGGGCCGGCC
>NZ_JBEOZU010000096.1:0-32081 GCF_040298185.1 Streptomyces sp. NPDC001634
CGGCGAATCGCCGGGCCCGGCAGCGGCTCCCGAAGCGCCATGCACGAAGAAGCCCCCCGGCCTGAGCCGGGGGGCTTCCGTCTGGAGCGGACGACGAGGCTCGAACTCGCGACCTCAACCTTGGCAAGGTTGCGCTCTACCAACTGAGCTACGTCCGCACTGCGCCGCTGCGCGAGAGCAACTATACCCAACCTCGCTCCCGTGCGAGACGCACCGCCGCGTGACGGTTCTCGGCACCCAGTTTGGAGACGGCCGACGAGAGGTAGTTCCGTACGGTCCCCTCCGCCAGCGCGGCCCGCTCGGCGATCTCCGAGACCGGCGCTCCGTCGGCCGCGTACTCCAGCACCTCGGCCTCCCGGGTGGTCAGCGGCGAGTCCCCGGCGGCGATGGCGTCGGCGGCCAACTCGGGGTCCACGTACCGGTTTCCCGCATGCACGGTACGGATGATCTCGGCGAGCCGCCGGGCGCTGACGGTCTTCGGGACGAAGCCGCGCACACCCGCCTCGAGCGCCCGCTTCAGATGTCCCGGCCGCCCGTGACTGGTCACGATCAACACCTGGCACTCGGGAAGTTCGGTCCGCAGCGATGTGGCGACCTTCACACCGTCGGCCCCCGGCATCTGGAGATCCAGTACCGCCACGTCGGGGGCGTGCGCCCGTGCCATGGCGAGCGCCTCGGGGCCGGTCGCCGCCTCGGCCACCACCAGCAGGTCCTCCTCCATGGCCAGGAGCGCGGCCAGGGCGCCCCGGATCAGATGCTCGTCGTCGGCGAGCAGCAGGCGGACCGGTCGTAGGGACGTCATGAGGCGGCCTCGCCCACCCGGCCGGGGAGGACGGGAGACGACGGGGGCGACAGCAGGGGGACCTCAGCGGTCAGCCGGAACACCCCCGGCCCCGCGGGCCCGGCCCGCAGGGTGCCCCCGACCTCCGACAGTCGCTCGCGCAGTCCCACGAGTCCCGATCCCTTTCCCTGTCCGTCGTCCGCTGCCCCGTCGTCCGCTGCCCCGTCGTTCTCGACACAGAGCACGATCCGTTCACCCGTCATGCTCAAGGACACGGCACACCGCTCGGCGTCCCCGTGGCGCAGGACGTTCGTCGCCGCCTCCCGTACGACCCACGCCAGCGCGGACTGCACGGGTGCCGGCAGCCCGGCGGCCGATCCGGTCACCGTGCAGTCGATGCCAGCGGCCGTCAACACGCCCTGGGCTCCCGTCAGTTCGGCTCCCAGGTCGGCCTCGCGATAGCCGCGTACGACCTCGCGGACCTCGCGCTGCGACTCCTGTGCGATCCGCTGCACCTCGATCATCTGTTCAAGGGCCTCGGGCTGTCCGCGACGCGCCAGCTGTACGGCGAGCTCGCTCTTGAGCGCGATCACGGCGAGGTTGCGGCCCATCACATCGTGCAGATCCCGCCCGAAGCGGAGCCGCTCCTCGGCCACCGCGAGCCGGGCCTCGACCTCACGGGCCCGTTCCGCCTCCCACAGCACGGCCAGGGTCCACGCCGCGCAGCGCGAGGCGAGCAGTGAGAACCCGGCCGCGAACGTGGTCAGGGCACCCGACGCCACCGCCTCCGCGGCGTCCGCGCGGGCGAGGGCGGTCGCCACGGCGAGGACGCCGCCGAGCACTGCGGCCTGCCGCACGAACTCCCGTATGGACACGACCAGCGCGTACAGCATCCCGAACGGCATCAGTACGGCACCGAGGACCAGCATGTCCGTCGACGGGATGGCGGCATGCAGGGCGCGGAGCGCCAGGACCAGTGCCAGCGCCAGGCCGAGCAGCGCGGTCGGCGTCCACAGGGTGCGCGGCGGAAGTTCGGCCCGTCCGAGGTAGTGGTCGAGCACCGGCTTGACGAGCCGGTGCGCCGCCACGCACTGGAGGAAGTTGACGAGGAGAAGCAGTCCCCCGAGGGTCAGCGCCAGGGGGTCGTGGTGCAGTCCCGAGACGAGCGGCAGGGCCTGCCAGCTCAGGGAGAAGATCCAGATCGAACAGATCCACAGGACCACAGTCTGCAGTTCGACCCGGGCGGCCTTGCTGCGGTCGTGCCAGGTACGCCGCTGCCAGGCCCTTATCCGTGCGATCACCCTTATCCGTGCGATCACCCTTGTCCGTCCCCCTTCGTGCCCGCCCCGTCCGCCTCGGCGTCGGTCAGCGCCGCGGCTCCCAGCGGAACCAGCGTCGTACAGCCAACACCGCGACCACCACCCAGGCGACCCCAGTGGCGACGGCGACCAGGATGTCGTACGCCGACAGGCCGCCGCTCCAGCCGCCGCGGATGAGTTTGATCGCGGGTGACAGCGGCAGCAGTGCGCAGACGGAGGCGATCCGGTCGGGCAGCAGCTGTGTGGGGATCGCGATGCCCGAGCCCAGCATGGACACCAACAGCATCGGGAGCGCCGTCACCTGGGCGCTTTCCACGGTTTTGCTGAAACTCGCGGTGAGGGCAGCCAGCGCCGCGCACACCACGAGGCCCAACAGCAGCCCCAGGACGGCGAGATGAGGAGCCCGGGGCATCCCGGCGTCGAGCAGGGCCGCACAACCGACGGCGAGAAGCACCGACTGCGCGAGGCCGACGCCGACCGCGGGGAGCGCGGCGCCGGTGAGGATCTCGGCATCGCCGAGTTCTCCGGTGCGCAGCCGCTTGAGCACCAATTCCTCGCGGCGTGCGGCGAAAACGCTCACCAGCGAGGTGTACACCGTGAAAAGCAGGGAGAGGCCGATGGCGGCGGTCGCCATCACACCGCCCATCGTCAGTCCCTCGGCCTTGAGGTCCATCTGCTCGACCGCCGGCTTCACGCTGAAGGGCACCGACAGGGGGACGAACAGCGCCGTGACGACCGCGCTCTTGTTGCGGCTCAGCAGCGTCAGTTCGGCCTGGGCCAGGGCCCGTAGCCGTCGCGCCGGCGTGGTCGGTGTCACGGTGCTCATATCGTCGCCTCCGTCGTCCGGACCGCGCCCCGGCGATCCTGCTCTTCCCGCGCGGTGTTGTCCCCGCTCGTGCTCCCGGGTCGGGCCCCGGCCTCCTTGGCGATGCGCAGGAACGCCTCCTCCAGCGAGGCGGACCGCACATCGAGGCCGTGCAGTTCGACCCGGGAGCGCCGGGCCCACAGCAGCAGTTCGGTGGCCGTGCGCTGGAGTTCGTTCGTCCGCAGGCGGACCGTGCGGCCCGCTGTCTCGTGGGCCGTCACACCGAGGTCCGTGAGCGGGGGCAGGTCGCCGAGGAAGTAGCCCTCGGGCAGGTCGAAGGAGATGCGGGACGGCTGGGTCGCGGTCACCTCGGCCGGTGTGCCGGAGACGGCGATGCGGCCTTCGTGGAGGATGGCGAGCCGGTCGGCGAGCACTTCCGCCTCCTCGAGGTAGTGCGTGGTCAGCAGCACGGTCGTCCCTGTGTCGCACAGGTCGCGGACCACCTTCCAGGTGTCCTGGCGGCCCTCCGCGTCCAGCCCGGTCGTCGGCTCGTCGAGGAAGAGGACCTCGGGACGGCCGAGAAGCGCGAGCGCGAGGTCCAGGCGCCGCTTCTCACCCCCGGACAACTGCTTGACCCGCACGCCGGAACGCCGGGTCAGCCCGACCAACTCCAGTGCCTCGTCCGTGGGCCGGGCGCCGCTGGTGCAACCGGCCCACATCCGTGCCGTCTCCGCGACCGTCAGCTCGGAGGGGAAGCCACCCTCCTGGAGCATCACGCCCGTCCGGGGCCGGATGGCGGCCCGCTCCGTGTACGGGTCGTGGCCGAGGACCCGTATCCGCCCGGCGGTCGCAGGCGCGAGGCCCTCGAGGAGTTCGACCGTGGACGTCTTGCCGGCGCCGTTGGTGCCGAGAAGCGCGAAGACCTCGCCGTGGCCCACCGAGAAGGTGATCCCGCGCACGGCTTCGAAGCCGCCCCCGTACACGCGCCGCAGATCAGTGACCTCAATCACCTGTTCGCGCTCGTTCGTGTCCATGGACCCAGCGTCCTGCCCGCCGGAGAGCGACAGCAGTGCGCGGTGTCATCGGTCCTCGTGACAAATGTCAGACGCCGTGGAGGGCCGCACCGGGCGGACCGGACTTCCGTCCGCGAGGGTCTTCTTGGGGTCTTCTTGGGGTCTTCATGAGGGCTCTTCACGAGGGCTCTTCATGAGGGTCCCCATACGGCAAAGGCCCCGGTCGACTGACCGGGGCCTTTGCCGTATGGAGCGGACGACGAGGCTCGAACTCGCGACCTCAACCTTGGCAAGGTTGCGCTCTACCAACTGAGCTACGTCCGCATTACCCCCGACCGCCAGCTGTAAAAGACACAGCCACCGACCGGTGCGAGCACCAGCCTACCTGATCCACAACAGTGGTAGGCACGATGCCGTGGAGCGGGTGACAGGGATTGCACACTGCGCCTCCCCCTTGGAAAGGGGGTGTTCTGCTACTGAACTACACCCGCGTGACCCCTCGGAGTTCCGGCCTTCCGGCCTTGCCCCTCGGCGTGGTCCAGACTCTAGCTGATCACCAGGGGGGCAATGCAAGTCGGTTGTGTACGGGGCCGGATCGGCCAGGGGCCGGAGCGGAAGCGCCCCGACGGGGGCGCGGGGCCCGGGGCGGAGCCTCGTGACGGCACCGCGGACACCGAGCCCCGCGCGAGCGTTCAGTGCGCTTCCGCGAACGCCTCGTACACCTTCTTCGGGATGCGGCCCCGCGGCGGCACGTCCATCTTGTTGGAGCGTGCCCAGGCACGGACGGCGGCAGGGTCGGGCGTCAACGCCGTGTGCGTGTACGCCTTGCCGGACTTCGCCTTCTTGCGGCCGGCCTCGACGTAGGGTGCCAGCGCCTTACGCAGTTTCTTGGCATTGGCTTGATTGAGGTCGATCTCGTACGACTTGCCATCCAGTCCGAAGACGATCGTTTCCGCCGCTTCTGAGCCGTCGATGTCGTCAAAGAGAGTGACCACGACACGCTGCGCCACGAATATCGGTCCCTTCGTGCGGCACCTCCGCGATCACACACCATGACGTGCACAGACGTCCGGGGGATGTCGGGGAGATGTCGACTGTCCGGCAGTAATTGGGCAAAGTATCGGCTATTGCCATTTCCTTTGTACAGTGCCCGGCATTGCATTGTGAAGACCGACTGAATACCTCCGCGTGTCCAAGCGCAATGGCCTGCCACCGTTCTTCTGCGGTTTTTCCGAGGATTTTCCGCGCAACCGCCCCGCGTCGATGCGGGATCGTGATGGTGCTCACGTAGGATGCTACGAATCTACGCGGGTAGAAATTTTGTGCGGGTAGTCTGAAGGAACCTGCTCAGCACCACACACCGGGAGTGCCAGTGGCACGCGTCGTAGTCGACGTCATGCTCAAGCCGGAGATCCTCGACCCCCAGGGCCAGGCGGTGCAGCGCGCACTGCCGCGCCTCGGTTTCGAAGGCATCTCCGACGTACGTCAGGGAAAGCGATTCGAACTCGAGGTGGACGGGCCGGTCGACGACGCCGCGCTCGCCCGCATCCACGATCTTGCGGAATCCTTCCTCGCCAACACCGTGATCGAGGACTTCACCGTCAAGGTGGAGGAAGTGGCGGAGGCCGCGAAGTGACCGCTCGTATTGGCGTCGTCACTTTCCCGGGCAGCCTGGACGACCGGGACACGCAGCGTGCGATCGGCCTCGCGGGCGCCGAACCCGTCGCTCTCTGGCACAAGGACAAGGACCTCAAGCAGGTCGATGCCGTGGTGCTGCCGGGTGGTTTCTCCTACGGCGACTATCTGCGCGCCGGTGCCATCTCCCGCTTCTCGCCGGTGATGGAGACCGTCATCGAGCAGGCGAAGGCCGGCCTCCCGGTCCTCGGCATCTGCAACGGCTTCCAGATCCTCACCGAGGCCCACCTCCTCCCGGGCGGGATGCTCGGCAACGACCACCTCCACTTCATCTGCCGCGACCAGAAGCTGCGGGTGGAGAACGCGGAGACCTCCTGGACCAGCGACTACACCGCCGGTCAGGAGATCCACATCCCGCTGAAGAACATGGACGGCCGGTACGTCGCCGACGCGTACACGCTCGACAAGCTGGAGGCCGAGGGGCGGGTCGCCTTCCGGTACCTGGACTTCAACCCGAACGGTTCGCTCCGCGACATCGCCGGCATCACCAACGAGGCCGGGAACGTCGTGGGCCTCATGCCCCACCCCGAGCACGCCGTCGAGCCGCTGATCGGTACCGGTCGTACCGACGGCCTCCCGTTCTTCACCTCGATTCTCAAGAAGCTGGTCAACGCATGAGCCGGACGCCTCTGGACACGGTCGAGCACGCGGCCGCGACCCCCGACGTCGAGCTGCCCTGGGCCGAACTCGGCCTGAAGAAGGACGAGTACGAGCGGATCGTCGAGATCCTGGGCCGCCGCCCGACCGGCGCCGAGCTCGCCATGTACTCGGTCATGTGGTCCGAGCACTGCTCGTACAAGTCCTCCAAGGTCCACCTGCGCCAGTTCGGCGAGAAGGCCCCCCAGTCCGACGCGCTCCTCGTCGGCATCGGCGAGAACGCGGGTGTCGTCGACGTCGGCCAAGGCTACGCGGTCACCTTCAAGGTCGAGTCGCACAACCACCCCTCGTACGTCGAGCCCTACCAGGGCGCGGCCACGGGCGTCGGCGGCATCGTCCGCGACATCATCGCGATGGGTGCGCGGCCGGTCGCCGTGGTCGACCCGCTGCGTTTCGGCGCGGCCGACCACCCGGACACCAAGCGGGTTCTGCCGGGCGTCGTCGCCGGCATCGGCGGCTACGGCAACTGCCTGGGCCTGCCCAACATCGGCGGCGAGGTCGTCTTCGATGCCTGCTACCAGGGCAACCCGCTGGTCAACGCCGGCGCCATCGGCGTCATGCGACACGAGGACATCCACCTCGCGAAGGCGTCCGGCGCGGGCAACAAGGTCGTTCTGTACGGCGCCCGCACGGGCGGTGACGGCATCGGCGGCGCCTCGATCCTGGCCTCCGAGACCTTCGACGACGCCAAGCCCTCCAAGCGTCCCGCCGTCCAGGTCGGCGACCCCTTCCAGGAGAAGCTCCTCATCGAGTGCACCCTGGAGGCCTTCAAGGAGAAGCTGGTCGTCGGCATCCAGGACCTCGGAGCCGCCGGTCTCTCCTGTGCCACCTCCGAGCTCGCCTCCAACGGCTCCGGCGGTATGCGGGTGACCCTGGACGACGTACCGCTGCGCGACTCCACGCTCTCGCCGGAGGAAATCCTCATGAGCGAGTCGCAGGAACGCATGTGCGCGGTGGTCGAGCCGGAGAAGGTCGACCGGTTCCTGGAGATCTGCGCCAAGTGGGACGTGATCGCCACCGTCATCGGTGAGGTGACCGACGGCGACCGCCTGGAGATCTACTGGCACGGCGGCAAGATCGTCGACGTCGACCCGCGCACGGTCGCACACGAGGGCCCGGTCTACGAACGCCCGTACGCCCGTCCGGAGTGGCAGGACGCGCTCCAGGCGGACGACGCGAACAAGCTGCCGCGGCCGGCGACCTCCGAGGAGCTGAAGGACCAGGTCCTGAAGCTGGTCGGTTCCCCGAACCAGGCGTCCAAGAAGTGGATCACCTCGCAGTACGACCACTTCGTGCAGGGCAACACCGTCCTCGCCCAGCCCGAGGACTCCGGGATGATCCGCGTCGACGAGGAGTCAGGGCTCGGCGTCGCCATCGCGACCGACGGCAACGGCCGGTACGCGAAGCTCGACCCCTACGCGGGCGCGCAGCTCGCCCTCGCCGAGGCGTACCGCAACGTGGCGACCACCGGCGCCAAGCCGCTGGCCGTCTCCGACTGCCTGAACTTCGGCTCGCCCGAGGACCCGGCCGTCATGTGGCAGTTCGCGGAGGCCGTCCGTGGTCTCGCCGACGCCTGTCAGCAGCTGGGCACCCCGGTGACCGGCGGCAACGTCTCGCTCTACAACCAGACGGGCGAGGTGGCCATCCACCCCACCCCGGTGGTGGCGGTCCTCGGCGTCATCGACGACGTCGCCCGCCGTACGCCCGTCGCCTTCCAGGAGGACGGCCAGCTGCTCTACCTCCTCGGCGACACGCGTGAGGAGTTCGGCGGTTCGGCCTGGTCGCAGGTTGTCCACGACCACCTGGGCGGTCTCCCGCCGAAGGTGGACCTGGAGCGCGAGCGCCTGCTGGCCGAGATCCTGATCTCCGCCTCCCGCGACGGCATGATCGACTCGGCGCACGACCTGTCCGACGGCGGCCTGATCCAGGCGGTCGTGGAGTCGGCGCTGCTCGGCGGCAAGGGCGCGCGTCTGGTCGTACCGGACGGGCTGGACGCGTTCACCTTCCTCCTCTCCGAGTCGGCGGGCCGCGCGATCGTCGCCGTGCCGCGGTCGGAGGAGGTCCGCTTCAACGACATGTGCGGTGCGCGGGGTCTGCCGGTCGCCCGCATCGGTGTCGTGGACGGTGACGCGGTGGAGATCCAGGGCGAGTTCAGCCTCACCCTGGAGGAGCTGCGCGAGGCGCACGAGGGGACGATCCCGGCGCTGCTGGCGTAGTCGGTCGTATACGACGACGAAGGTCCCGCCCGTGCGCAACGGGAGGGACCTTCTCGGCTCATCGGACGTAGTTCTTGAGGATCTCCGTGTCCAGCTCGATGTTCATGGGACCGGGCACGGACACCTTCTCGCCGAACTTCGAGGTCTGGATGCTGCGATAACCACCGACCTGCCGGTCCGGGTGGCTGTGCACCGTGACCGTGCAGGAGTCCCGGTCGATCAGGAGGTACAGGGGGATCCCGGACTGACCGTATGCGGTCGGCTTCTCGTGCCGGTTCTGTCGGTCGGTGTCCGAGTCGTACGACGTGACCTCGACGACCATCAGCGCCCCGTCCGGGTCGGCCCACTCACCGTGGCCCGCGAAGTGGGCCTCGGGTGCGAGCACCGCATCCGGTTTCGCCCTGCCCTCTCGGTACGCCTCCACCCGGAGCCCTCGGCCCTGATACAGGTCCAGGTCGGGCCTGGTCTGCATACAGCGCCGGGCCAGCCAGGTCACGATGGTGTCGTGGTCTCCGTCCGCCACCTTCTTGACTCCGATCCGTCCGTTGATGAACTCCAACGTGACGGTCTCGGGCGCGGCGGAGGCGATCGTTTCGAACTCCTCCACCGACATCTGAGACGTGTGCTCGGCCATAACCGTCATGTTGCACCCCCTTCCAGGCGAAGGCCAGTGTTGTCCGGGTCCGGCGGTGCGGGGCGGTTTTCGCTGCCGATCACGCTCACGGGTGATTGCCTCCGGTCTACTGGGCCGTGGTCTTCTGAGCCCGTGGTCTTCTGATTCGTGCAGGCCAGGCACGCGTACTCGGTCCAGCCTGGCCCCGTGCCCGAGTGGACCGCGTGCAGGGGGACGAGTCGGCCGCCGCCGGGCTGCTCACAGCGGACGCAGATCGTGTCGCACAGCGCATCGTCCTCTTCCTCGGCCTCCGCCATGGCTCACGCCACCTCGCTCGCGGCGAAGCATGAGCTGTTCGTGCGCGACGAGGTAGGGGCGTACGAGATCGGCGATCTTCTTGTCCAGCTCCTCCACAGTGAGGCATAGGCTCACCCTCATGCCCCCGGCCAAGAAGCGCACCCGGACGTACGACCCCGCCAAGACCCGCGTCGCGGTGCTCACGCAATTCGGGCACGTACGGGAAGCCGTCGGCACCCTCACGGCCGAGCAACTGGCGCTGCCCACCCGGCTCGGGGACTGGACGGTGCGGGAACTGGTCGCACACATCGGCATGACTCTCATGGCCGTCGGCCGGTTCCTCGACAAGCCGGAGCCGCCGAAGCAGGACGCCACGGTCCTCGACTGGCCGTTCGAGACCTCGGCCAACTCCGGGGCCATAGCCGACCTCGCCGGGCGCCTGGCCGAGCAGAACCCCGACCTCGCCGCCTTCCTGGCCGACGTCGAGAAGCACTTCACGGACCACCTCGCCGGACACCCCGTCGGCCGGCTCCTCGACACGAACGCGGGCGCCATGCCGCTCGCCGACTACCTCGTCACCCGCACCGTCGAACTCGTCGTCCACACCGACGACCTGAACGCCGCCGTGCCGGGTCTCGACATCCCGTACGACCGCCAGGCCCTCGCCGCCTGCACCCGGCTGCTCGCCGACGCGCTCGCCGTGAAGGCGCCCGGTGCCTCGACCGAGGTGCGCATCCCGCCGTATGCCGTCGTTCAGTGCATCGAGGGTCCGCGGCACACCCGCGGCACTCCGCCGAACGTCGTGGAGACCGACCCGCTGACCTGGATCCGGCTGGCGACGGGACGTACGGAGTGGCAGGCCGCCCTCGCCGACGCCAAGGTCAGCGCGAGCGGCGAACGCGCCGACCTCGGAGGGCTGCTGCCTCTCATGGCCTGACCCGGCCACGTGCCGCCCCGCGGAACCGCCGCCCGGCCCCACCCGTCCCACCCCCATGGACAAGCACCGACTGACCCTCACCGTCCTGACGCTGCTCCCGCTCGCGGTGGCCTGCGGTACCGAAGCCGGGTCGGGCAGCGGCAGCAGTTCCGTCGGCTCGGACACCGTCCCGCGCGTCAGCGGCGTGCACTGGCGCGTCGAGGGCCTCACCACCGGCGGCACCACCAGGAACGCACCGACCGGCGCGTACCTCCGGTTCGACGACGGCCAGGCCCACGGCAACTACGGCTGCAACAGCTTCGGCGCGTCGGCCACCGTCCGGGGCGACCGCATCGACCTCGGCCCGGCCCAGTCCACCGACATGGCCTGCGAGAAGGCCCCGATGGCCTTCGAGGCGGCCTTCTCCCGCACGCTCGCCGGCGGCTCGCTGACCGCCGCGGTCGACAGGGACCGGCTCACACTCACCGCCAAGGACGGCGACCGCGTGCACCTCATCAAGGAGAACGACGCGACCCTGTACGGCACCAGGTGGAAGGTCACATCGACGGTCGACGGCGATGTCGCCGTCTCGCTGCCCGCCGCGGCCACCGACAAGGTCTGGTTCACCCTCGACAAGAAGGCCGGTACGGCATCGGGCAGCCTCGGCTGCAACCGGTTCACGGCGAAGGCGACCGTACGCGACGGTCACCTCACGCTGGGCGCCCCCAGGACCACCCGGAAGATGTGCGACGGCTCACTCATGGACACCGAGAAGACGATGAGCAAGCTTTTCGGCCGCGCGCTCGCCTACCGGATCGATCACCGCAGCATCACGCTGACCAGCGGAAACGGCAAGGGCGTCAACGCGGTCGCGGAGCAGTGACCCGGGACATCCGACGAGGTCGGACGCCGTACGGGGCAGATGACCGGATTCGGACCAGTGCACGATCTCGCCTACACTCGGTGCCGTGCCACGTGGTGACGGTCGACTCAATCACGACCTGCTCCCCGGTGAGAAGGGCCCCCAGGACGCGTGTGGCGTCTTCGGTGTCTGGGCTCCGGGGGAAGAGGTCGCAAAGCTCACGTACTTCGGGCTCTACGCCCTCCAGCATCGGGGCCAGGAATCCGCGGGTATCGCGGTCAGCAACGGCTCCCAGATCCTCGTCTTCAAGGACATGGGCCTTGTCTCGCAGGTCTTCGACGAGACCTCGCTCGGTTCGCTCCAGGGTCACATCGCGGTCGGACACGCCCGCTACTCGACCACCGGCGCCTCCGTCTGGGAGAACGCCCAGCCGACGTTCCGCGCCACCGCGCACGGCTCCATCGCGCTCGGACACAACGGCAACCTCGTCAACACGGCGCAGCTCGCCGAGATGGTCGCCGAGCTGCCCAAGGAGAACGGCCGCGCCACGCAGGTCGCTGCCACCAACGACACCGACCTCATCACCGCGCTCCTCGCGGGCCAGGTCGACGAGGACGGCAAGCCGTTGACCGTCGAAGAGGCGGCCCCGCAGCTGCTGCCCCAGGTCAAGGGCGCCTTCTCCCTCGTCTTCATGGACGAGAACACCCTCTACGCGGCCCGTGACCCGCAGGGCATCCGCCCGCTGGTCCTCGGCCGTCTGGAGCGCGGCTGGGTGGTCGCGTCCGAGACCGCGGCCCTCGACATCACGGGCGCCAGCTTCGTCCGTGAGATCGAGCCCGGCGAGTTCGTCGCCATCGACGAGAACGGTCTGCGCACGTCCCGGTTCGCTGAAGCGAAGCCCAAGGGCTGCGTCTTCGAGTATGTGTATCTCGCCCGCCCGGACACCGACATCGCCGGCCGGAACGTCTACCTCTCCCGTGTAGAGATGGGCCGCCGCCTCGCCAAGGAGGCGCCGGTCGAGGCGGATCTGGTCATAGCGACGCCCGAGTCCGGCACCCCCGCCGCGATCGGCTACGCGGAGGCCTCCGGCATCCCCTTCGGCTCCGGCCTGGTGAAGAACGCCTACGTCGGCCGTACCTTCATCCAGCCCTCGCAGACGATCCGCCAGCTCGGTATCCGGCTGAAGCTGAACCCGCTGAAGGAAGTCATCAAGGGCAAGCGCCTGGTCGTCGTCGACGACTCGATCGTGCGCGGCAACACCCAGCGGGCGCTGGTACGGATGCTCCGCGAGGCGGGCGCCGCCGAGGTCCACATCCGGATCTCCTCCCCGCCCGTGAAGTGGCCTTGCTTCTTCGGTATCGACTTCGCCACCCGCGCCGAGCTCATCGCCAACGGCATGTCGGTCGACGAGATCGGCCGCTCCCTCGGCGCCGACTCCCTGGCGTACATCTCCATCGACGGCATGATCGAGGCGACCACCATCGCCAAGCCGAACCTGTGCCGTGCCTGCTTCGACGGTGAGTACCCGATGGAGCTGCCCGACCCGGAGCTGCTGGGCAAGCAGCTGCTGGAGACGGAGCTGGCCGCCGGTCCGGCCGCCACGGCCGCGTCCGACGCGATCCGCCGCCCGTAAGACCAGGGGATCTGGGGGTGTCCCCCAGAAGGCCCAGCCACCAACCCGAAAGATCCCAGGCAATGTCTGAGACGAAGTCCGGTGCTTCCTACGCGGCAGCAGGCGTCGACATCGAGGCGGGCGACCGCGCCGTCGAGCTCATGAAGGAGTGGGTGAAGAAGACGCAGCGCCCCGAGGTCCTCGGTGGCCTCGGCGGCTTCGCCGGCCTCTTCGACGCCTCTGCCCTCAAGCGCTACGAGCGTCCGTTGCTCGCCTCCGCCACCGACGGCGTCGGCACGAAGGTCGACATCGCACGCCGGATGGGCGTCTACGACACCATCGGCCACGACCTGGTCGCCATGGTCATGGACGACATCGTGGTGTGCGGCGCCGAGCCGCTGTTCATGACCGACTACATCTGCGTCGGCAAGGTCCACCCGGAGCGCGTCGCCGCGATCGTCAAGGGCATCGCCGAGGGCTGTGTGCTGGCCGGCTGCGCCCTGGTGGGCGGTGAGACGGCCGAACACCCGGGTCTGCTGGGTCCGGACGACTTCGACGTCGCGGGCGCCGGTACGGGCGTGGTGGAGGCCGACCGGCTGCTCGGTGCCGAACGCATCCGTAAGGGTGACGCGGTGATCGCCATGGCGGCCTCCGGGCTTCACTCGAACGGGTACTCGCTCGTCCGGCACGTCCTCCTCGACCGGGCGAAGCTCGGCCTCGACCAGCACATCGAGGAACTGGGCCGCACCCTCGGCGAGGAGCTGCTCGAGCCCACCAAGATCTACTCGCTGGACTGCCTGGCGCTGGCCCGCACCGCGGAGGTGCGTGCGTTCAGCCACATCACCGGTGGCGGACTCGCGGCGAACCTGGCCCGGGTTGTCCCGGACGGCCTGCACGCGATCGTGGACCGCTCCACCTGGACACCGGCTCCGATCTTCGACCTCGTCGGCAGGACCGGCGACGTCGAGCTCCTGGAGCTGGAGAAGACCCTGAACATGGGCGTGGGCATGATCGCGATCGTCCCCGAGCAGTCGGCGGACGTCGCGCTCGCCGCCCTGGCCGACCGCGGTGTGGAGGCATGGGTCGCCGGAGAGATCACCGACCGCGGTGACCACGAGACGGGCGCCCTCCTGGTCGGCGACTACGCCTGACAGGCAGCACAAAACCCGGTCCGACGTGAGGCCCCGGACCGGGTGAAGTGCAGTTGATACGGGAACTGTGAAGCGTGCTACGTCAAGCGCCGCGACGCTGCGACGTGGGACCGGACTGCTCGTCCTCGTCGTCCTCATCGTCGTCGTTGTACAGATCCGCGTACCGTGCGTACGGGTCGTCGTCTTCGTCGTCCTCGAACGGCTCGCCGTTCGGCGGCTGGCTCGAAGTCGATGCGCCCAGTTCGTTGGCCAGACGCGACAGGTCAGTCCCACCGCTGTTGTACTTCAGCTGGCGGGCGACCTTCGTCTGCTTGGCCTTGGCCCGGCCGCGCCCCATGGCTCGACCCCCTCGGTGACGGGGCTCGACGGCCCCAGAGTCTCGACACGCGTTCATGATCCGGAACGGGCTCTCCGTGGAGAGACCGGTCCGTAGGGCTTCCACGGTACCTGAGCCCGCGCCCATACGGTACGTCGCCCGCATGACGGGCGTGTGCACCAGACCATCGAGGCGCCCCGTCCTCGCTGGTCACGGCCGATTTTAACCACTTATTGGCGGGCGACCCGCCGATAGAAGTGAGAGTTCTCTCTAACTGCCCACCGGCGGGTACCGCGCAAACCCGGACGGCCCCGGGGAAGGTCACCGTCCGCGTGCCTCCGCCATCCGCTGCTCGGCGATACGGTCGGCCGCGGCGGCCGGAGGAATACCGTCCGCCTTCGCGCGTGCGAAGATGCCCAGCGTGGTGTCGAAGATCTTGGCAGCCTTCGCCTTGCACCGGTCGAAGTCGAAGCCGTGCAGTTCGTCGGCGACCTGGATGACACCGCCGGCGTTGACGACGTAGTCCGGCGCGTACAGGATCCCGCGGTCGGCGAGGTCCTTCTCCACGCCCGGGTGCGCGAGCTGGTTGTTGGCCGCGCCGCACACCACCTTCGCCGTCAGTACCGGCACGGAGTCGTCGTTCAGGGCTCCGCCGAGCGCGCAGGGCGCGTAGATGTCGATCGCCCCGAAGGGATGTGCGCCGCGGATGAGGGCGTCGGTGTCGGCGGCCACGGCCACCTCGGGGTGCGCGTCGGTGACCCGGCGCACGGCGTCCGGCCGGACGTCCGTGATCACGACCTGGGCGCCGTCCTGCAGCAGGTGCTCGACCAGGTAGTGCCCGACCTTGCCGACGCCCGCGATGCCCACCCTGCGGTCGCGCAGCGTCGGGTCGCCCCACAGGTGCTGGGCGGAGGCCCGCATGCCCTGGAAGACGCCGTAGGCGGTCAGGACGGATGAGTCTCCCGCGCCGCCGTTCTCCGGGGAGCGCCCTGTGGTCCAGGGACACACCCGGGCCACGACGTCCATGTCGGCCACATATGTGCCGACGTCGCACGCGGTGACGTACCGTCCGCCGAGCGAGGCCACGAAACGGCCGTACGCCAGCAGCAACTCCTCGGTCTTGATCCGCTCGGGGTCGCCGATGATCACGGCCTTGCCGCCGCCGTGGTCGAGGCCGGCCATGGCGTTCTTGTACGACATCCCGCGCGCGAGGTTCAGCGCGTCGGCGACGGCCTCCTCCTCGGTCGCGTACGGGTAGAAGCGCGTGCCGCCGAGGGCGGGGCCCAGGGCGGTGGAGTGGATCGCGATGACGGCCTTGAGGCCACTGGCCCGGTCCTGGCAGAGCACTACCTGCTCATGACCCCCTTGATCCGAGCGGAACAGGGTGTGCAGGACGCCGTCGGTTACGTCGGTCACGGTGGTGACTCCCGGTGGTGTAGCGGCGGTTGAGGGGCGGGTCCCGTGCGGGTGGCGGGGCCCGTGGGCATGAGCGTAGAGCGTGTGCGGGCCCGCCAGCCGCGCAGTGCTCAGGATCACCCTCCCTCGGAGTACTCCGGGGCGGGTTCGTGGGACGATTTGCAATGGTTTTCCACCCCGTCCGGGCCGCTCCCGGACGGGTTTCGGGTGAGGTCCGATGGGGAGGGAGCAGGCGTGCCCAAGGTGTCCTCGGTGATCGTCCCGTACGCGTCCTACTTGCGCGTGTACGAACCGCTGGCCGCCTTCCAGGAGCCGGAGCGCAGCCACTGGGCGCGGTACGCCCGCCGCCCCGACCGCCCCTCGTACCAGGACGAACTGCGCCGCTCCCTGGCCGACTTGCTGCCCACCCCGCCGGTCCCGGTGCCGGTGCACGAGAGCAGCGACGCCTTCGTGACCGAGGTCGAGGGGGTGCTGTGCGTCTGTCCGTGGCGCACCCGGCTGCGCGGCTGGCAGGCGCTCGGGGAGCTGGCGCAGGAGCTGCCTGCGCCCGTCCTGGACGCGGTCCTGCCGCCCGTCGTGCGCCGCCAGGCCGCGCAGGACTACGAGCGCTGGCTGGAGCGCAACCCGGACGCCCGCCCGTGGATCCGCACCGCGACCTGGCAGGTGCCGCTGAACTGGTTCGTGCTCTTCTCCGACACCGAGCGGCGGTACGACAAGGGGTCCGGCGAGATCCCTCCGATGCTGCGCTACCGCACGCCCATGGTGCAGGCGCGGCGGCGTACCGCGCGGGCGCTGCGGACGCTGAGGGACACGATCGACGAGGGGCCGCTCATCGACGGTCTCGTGGACGTGGGGCGCTGGCTGGAGGAGTTCCACCCGCGGTCGCTGGTCGAGCTGGACTACGGCGGGCTCGTGCATGTGCTGCCGGCCGCGGAGCTGGACGGGGATCACTCGGCCGCGGACGTCGCAGAGGGCATCGAGGCCCTGCGGCTCGGGGACGGGGCAGCGGCCGGGGAGGCGTACGCGCGGCTGGTGGAGCGCTGGCGGGCCGTACGCGACCGTCGGTCGGCGAACTGAGGGCGGGCCCTCAGCAGGGACCTCTACGAACCAGTGCGCGAATTGTGACCCGCGAGACATGGTGAAGTGACAACCCTTGGCCCATGGTTGACGTACTGCAGGTGGGTGCGGGACGTAGGTCCCCGATCCGGGCTTATGCCGTCAAGCGTGACGGACGGCACTTACGAGGACCTTGCGCCTTACACCCCTCCTCATGCCAAAATAGGACAAGGAGCCCGGGGGAGGTTCCTTCTGTCCACTTATGGGCGGAAACTCAGCATTGCACGCTTTGGGGGGTCTGGTGACTCCTGATCGCCCTGTGACTGATCGTCACAGTGGCGTGACTGTCCGCTATGGCATGGTCCATCGGCTTCCGTCGCTGATGGACACCTGGGAGGGCAATTCCATCGGTTTGGCCGACGCGGCTGGACAGATGGTGTAGTTGTAGTGCCGAGGACAAGCCGTTCGTCCTATAACCGACTCGACTCGCGTCCGCCATTTCGGGCAACGCGGGTCAAGGTGCAGAATTTAGAGGAAAGAACCGAGAAGGTTCGGTTCTCCCGAGGAGGCCGCTCATGACCGCTCGCACCCCTGATGCCGAGCCGCTGCTGACCCCGGCTGAGGTCGCCACCATGTTCCGCGTCGACCCCAAGACGGTCACGCGGTGGGCGAAGGCCGGAAAGCTTACGTCGATCCGCACGCTCGGCGGGCACCGCCGCTACCGCGAGGCCGAGGTCCGCGCTCTGCTCGCGGGCATTCCGCAGCAGCGCAGCGAGGCCTGAACAACTGCATAGCCGGACGTATCGGTAGGTCCCCCAACCTGCCACGACGTCCGCACCTCAGCTCCAAGCGACGCGGGTTCTGCCCCAACAGGGCCCTCGCCCGAGGTCATTAGAGGCACGACAAGGGTGCGTCGTCGATCGCGCTGGACTCCGCCGGGTCCAGCGCGATCTTTTTTGTGCCCGGACCGCGATGCGTGGCCGGCCTGTGCGTGGCCTTGTCGGAGTCTGGGGAGGGGTGTCGGATCTGCTGTGCAGCATCTCAGAGGGTAGTGCAATTGCACATATTAAATTGACTTGTTGTAGGAGAGGTGTAAGTTCCACAGTTCCTAAAATTTTTGCGGTGACACCCGTCACATGCCCGACTCCTTGTTGTCTTCGGGCTGTCTTTGCTAAGGGAACACGGCGGTGTGACGCGGGTGTTGGGGGCCGACCGTACGTCCAGAAGTGCCCACGTCACGGCGATCCGAACCCCTCGCTCACGCCTTGGAGGGGCTTTCGTCCTCGGAGGCCGCCTCAGGGCCTTCCTCGCCTCGCTGAGCGGGTTCCATGGCCAGGCGCAGGAGCTGGTGGCAGACGGGGCAGTGCCGCGTCAGATGGCGGTATCCGGAAGCGGCGGACAGATGGGCACGGAGCAGAGCACGTGTCTCGTGCCGAGCGGACGCCGCCATACGCCACCTCCCCCGGGCCCGGGCTGTTCGGGTCCCTGATTTCTGGGGTACCGGCGGAATGTGACGCCGTCAAGACACCCCGGAACGCATAGGAGTCCCGCCCGGGACCCCACCTCCGGCACGCCGGGTCCCTCGTGGCGGTCGCGCTTCGGGGCACGGACGAGCTTCGCGCCTTGAGGGATGTGCGGTTTCGCTGTGGCGTTCTTCGGGGGGTGGAGGAAGGGCCTCCGCGTCTTGAGGGGTGCGGGGTTTCGCTGTGGTCATCTCCGGGGGGTGCATGAAGGAGCCCGGCGCCCGGGGGCGCGGGGTTTCGCTGGGGTCCTGGCGGGATGTGCTGTGCCGGATTGCAGCTGCGCCACGGGCGCGGCCTCCACCTCGACAGGGTGGCGGGCGCGCTTCGGGGTGCACGAAAAAGCCCCGCACCTCGAAGGGTGCGGGGCCTAGTTGCGGTCCTGACGGGATTTGAACCCGCGGCCTCCACCTTGACAGGGTGGCGAGCACTCCAAACTGCTCCACAGGACCAGGTTTCGCGGCGACCACGCGGCCGAGCCGCATATTCGGCACTGCTTGCGTTGCGCTGCGAGAAGAGACTGTACAGGAGGGTGAGCCCCTGGTCGAACTCACCCAACGTGAACGATCCGTTACGGGGCCAGCGCGTCGATCGCCTTCACGATGCGCTTGTCCGAGACCGGGTACGCCGTGCCCAGCGCGTGCGCGAAGTAGCTGACACGCAGCTCCTCGATCATCCAGCGGATGTCCAGCACCGAGGAGGGGACGGGCCGGCCCTGCGGCAGTTGCTCCAGCAGCCAGGCGTACTCGTCCTGCATCTCGCGGACCTTCGCCATCCGCGTCGTGTCCCGCTGGACGTTCGTCGGCATCTGCTGCAGCCGGCGGTCCGCGGCGACCAGATAACGCATCAGGTCGCCCAGACGCCGTACACCCGTCTCCGTGACGAAGCCGGGCCTCACCAGGGCGTCCAGCTGTGCCCGTACGTCCGCCAGGTTCGGCAGCAGCGCCGGGCTGCGTACGGCCTTCAGACGGCGCTCACAGGCCTGCCACGCGGCCAGCACCTGCTGCACCTGCCCGACCACACGGACCGTCGTGTCGACGATCTCCGCGCGCACCTTGTCGTACAGCTTCCGGTACGACTCCTCGTCCCACACCGGGCCGCCGAAGTCCCCGATCAGCTTGTCCGCCGCCGCCATCGCGCAGTCGTCGAACAGGGCCTGGATCGAGCCGTGCGGGTTGGCGGACAGACCGAGCTTCTGGGTGTTCGTCAGCTTCTCCGACGCGAACTTCGCCGGGTTCACCGGGATGTTCCGCAGGATCAGGCGCCGCGTGCCCTTCCACATCGCCTGCGCCTGCTCCTCCTCCGTGTCGAAGAGGCGTACGGAGACCGTGTCGCCGTCGTCGACCAGCGCCGGGTACGCCTTCACCGGCTGGCCGGCCCGCCGGGTCTCGAAGACCCGGGTGAGCGAGCCGATCGTCCAGTCCGTGAGGCCCGTACGTTCCAGGGACGGCCCGCCCTGCCGCTCGGCGGTGGCCGCCGCGGCCTGCGAGAGGGCCTTGCGCGCCTTCGGCTTGAGCCTGAGCTTCAGCGTCTCCAGGTCCTTGTCCTCGGCCAGCTTCCGGCGCCGCTCGTCGACGATCCGGAAGGTGATCTTGAGGTGGTCGGGGACCTTCGCCCGGTCGAAGTCGTCAGCCTCGAACGGAACGCCGACCATGCGCCTCAGCTCGCGCGCCATCGTCACCGTGAGCGGCTCCTGGAGAGGCACCGCCTTCTCCAGGAACGCCTTCGCATAGTTCGGCGCCGGGACGTAGTTGCGGCGGATCGGCTTCGGAAGGGAGCGGATCAGCTCGGTGACCAGTTCCTCCCGCAGACCCGGGATCTGCCAGTCGAAGCCCTCGTCCGTGACCTGGTTGAGGACCTGCAGCGGGATGTGGACCGTCACACCGTCCGCGTCCGCGCCCGGCTCGAACTGGTAGGTGACCTTGAACTTGAGGCCGCCCTGACGCCATGAGTCGGGGTAGTCGTCCTTGGTGACCTCGCCCGCCTTCTCGTTGATGAGCATCTCGCGCTCGAAGTCGAGGAAGTCGGGCTGTTCGTGCCGTTTGCGCTTCCACCAGGAGTCGAAGTGCGCGCCCGACACGACGTGTTCGGGCACCCGCTGGTCGTAGAAGTCGAACAGCGTCTCGTCGTCGACCAGGATGTCCCGGCGCCGGGCGCGGTGCTCCAACTCCTCCACCTCGGTGAGGAGTCTGCGGTTGTCGGCGAAGAACTTGTGGTGCGTGCGCCAGTCGCCCTCGACGAGGGCGTTGCGGATGAACAGCTCGCGGCTCGTCTCCGGGTCGATGCGGCCGTAGTTCACCTTCCGCTGGGCGACGATCGGGACGCCGTACAGCGTGACCTTCTCGTACGCCACCACGGCCGCCTGGTCCTTCTCCCAGTGCGGTTCGCTGTAGGTCCGCTTGAGGAGGTGGCCCGCCAGCGGCTCGACCCACTCCGGCTCGATCTTCGCGTTGACCCGCGCCCACAGGCGAGAGGTCTCGACGAGTTCGGCGGACATCACGAAGCGCGGTGGCTTCTTGAACAGGGACGAGCCCGGGAAGATCGCGAACTTGGCGTTGCGGGCGCCGAGGTACTCGTTCCGTCCGCCACCGTCCTTGCGCGCCCCGGGACCGGAGTCCTTGGACTCCTTCACGTCCTTCAGCCCGACGTGGGAGAGCAGACCGGCGAGGAGCGAGATGTGGATGTGGTCGGCGGCGGCGTCCTGCTCGTTGAGATGGATGTCCATCTGCTTGGCGACCGTGCGCAGCTGCGCGTAGATGTCCTGCCATTCGCGGATGCGCAGGAAGTTCAGGTACTCCTGCTTGCACATCCGGCGGAACGACGACGAGCCGCGCTCCTTCTGCTGCTCACGGATGTAGCGCCAGAGGTTGAGGTAGGCGAGGAAGTCGCTCGTCTCGTCCCTGAAGCGGGCGTGCTGCTGGTCGGCCTGGGTCTGCTTGTCGGCGGGGCGCTCGCGCGGGTCCTGGATGGACAGAGCGGCGGCGATCACCATGACCTCGCGGACACAGCCGTTGCGCTCCGCCTCCAGGACCATGCGCGCCAGGCGCGGGTCGACCGGCAGCTGGGCGAGCTTGCGGCCGGTGTCGGTCAGGCGCTTGCGCGGATCCTTCTGGGCCGGGTCCAGCGCGCCCAGCTCCTGGAGGAGTTGGACGCCGTCGCGGATGTTGCGGTGGTCCGGCGGGTCGATGAAGGGGAACTTCTCGATGTCGCCGAGGCCGGCAGCTGTCATCTGGAGGATGACGGAGGCGAGGTTCGTCCGCAGGATCTCGGCGTCCGTGAACTCGGGCCGGGCCTCGAAGTCCTCTTCGCTGTACAGGCGGATGCAGATGCCGTCGCTGGTACGGCCGCAGCGGCCCTTGCGCTGGTTGGCGCTCGCCTGGGAGACCGGCTCGATCGGCAGGCGCTGGACCTTGGTGCGGTGGCTGTAGCGCGAGATGCGGGCGAAGCCGGGGTCGATGACGTACTTGATGCCCGGGACGGTCAGGGACGTCTCGGCGACGTTCGTGGCCAGAACGATCCTGCGGCCCGTGTGCGGCTGGAAGACGCGGTGCTGTTCCGCGTGGGAGAGCCGGGCGTAGAGCGGCAGGATCTCCGTGCCCTGCCCATTGGGGCCTCCGGCGCGGGCGTACTGCTTCTTGGTGAGCGCGTCCGCCGTGTCGCGGATCTCGCGTTCTCCGGAGAGGAAGACCAGGATGTCGCCCTGGCCTTCGCCCATCAGCTCCTCCACGGCGTCCGTGATCGCGGTGATCTGGTCGCGGTCGGCGTCGTCCGAGTCCTCCTCGAGAAGCGGGCGGTAGCGCACCTCCACCGGGTACGTACGGCCGCTGACCTCGACGATCGGCGCGTCGCCGAAGTGACGGGAGAAGCGCTCCGGGTCGATGGTCGCCGAGGTGATGACGACCTTGAGGTCCGGGCGCCTGGGCAGGAGCTGCGCCAGGTAGCCCAGCAGGAAGTCGATGTTGAGGGACCGCTCGTGGGCCTCGTCGATGATGATCGTGTCGTAGGCGCGCAGCTCGCGGTCCGTCTGGATCTCGGCGAGCAGGATGCCGTCCGTCATGAGCTTGATGAAGGTGGCGTCCGGGTTCACCTGGTCGGTGAAGCGGACCTTCCAGCCGACGGCCTCGCCGAGCGGGGTGTCGAGTTCCTCGGCGACGCGCTCCGCGACGGTACGGGCGGCGATACGGCGGGGCTGGGTGTGCCCGATCATGCCGCGGACGCCACGGCCGAGTTCGAGGCAGATCTTGGGGATCTGGGTCGTCTTGCCGGAACCGGTCTCGCCGGCCACGATCACGACCTGGTGGTCGCGTATGGCGTCGGCGATCGCGTCCTTCTTCTGGCTGACGGGAAGCTGTTCGGGGTACGTGACGGCGGGGACGCGGGCGGTGCGCCCGGCGATCCTGTCCTCGGCCCTGGCGACCTCCGCCTCGATCTCGGCGAGTACGGCGGCCCGGGCCTCGGGCTTGCGGATCTTGCGCGCGCCTTCGAGCCTGCGGCCGAGACGGTGCGCGTCGCGCAGCGACAGCTCGGTCAGGCGGGGGGCGAGGGTACCGAGGGCGAGGGCGGGATGCGTAGACATACGCGGTCCAGGATCTCACCTTGGCGAAATTCATGGCTAACGATTTGCTTCCGGCGGTTCGGCGGGTTGCCGTCGGCGGCTTGGCCGGGGTTTCCGTGCGGCTGCCGCGTCGGTGGTGTCCGTCCTCGGTCCGGCACGGAGCCGTCGGTTGGAGGGCGCTCGGTGGCGGCGTGCCGACGCAGTGGTTCAGTGGCCGCTCGGCTGCTGGGGGACCGAAGGTGCCGGCTGGTCGTGGACGGTCCTTTGCTGGGCCATCGACTTCGCCGTGTTGGAGACGGCCTTGATGCCCAGGTATGCGGTGGTCATGCTGCTGACCGCGGTGAAGGCCGCGGTGAGTACGCCGACCATCACCGACTTGTCGCCGCCCAGGCGCCACACGCCGAAGATCGCGACGCCGGCGATCGCGAGGTTGCTGATGATCACCGCGAGCAGGCCGTAGCGAGCCCGGTCCTTCTCCAGCTCGACGTTCTGAATGGCCCTCGCCTCGTCCCCGCTCATGTTTCCCCCGCCCGCATGACTGCCCCGGCCAGGCAGAACCTAGCGCCAGGGAGGGGACATGCCAAGGCGGCGTGACGCGAAGCCGCCGGGCGTGTCACCGAGCCCGTAGCCGGGCTATCCGGGTGTCCACCTGGGTGCGGTCGTAGCCGCGTCGGGCCACGTCGAAGGCGGGTGGTTCACCGGGGTCGGTGCCCCGGTCCAACAGCGCGAGGTACTCGTCGACCTGCCGGCGGTCGTAACCGCGCCGCACCAGGTCGAACCCCTGGAAGTCGAACCCCTGGAATTCGTCCGCCACCGGTGCTTCCCTCCGGTTCCTTGTGACGTTGAAATGCCCCGTCCCGGAGGGACGGGGCTGCCGGGCTGTCAGCCCACCGGGCAGACGTCGTAGTCGCCGAGGAGGTCGGCGTAGACGTCGACGGAGGTGGAGCCGGCGTTGTACAGGTCGATCTCGCCGTCGGTGCCGACCTTGACCAGTGCGCGGTTGGCGACGGCGTGTCCGGCGGTGAAGTCGACCGAGTGCACGCCGGGGCGGGAGGTGCCGTCGGCGTAGGCGACGAGGAAGCCGCTCCCGGACGGCGAGGGCACCGTGAGGTTGAGATCGACGGCGTTCACCCCGCTCGCCGGGACCCCGTGCGCGCCGGTGACCTTGAGCTTCAGCGTTGCGTGGGCGCCGAGCCTGGCGATCTTCCCGCCGGTTGTTCCGGTGCCGGTGCGGGTGTTGAGGATCCGCACCGGGCTGACGGGCTGGAACCCCGAACCGCTCGCGGAGGGGCCGTACCAGCCGACGAGGTCCGCGACGAGGTTCGCCGACGACCTGCTGGAGTTGTGCAGCACGACCTTCCCGTCTGTCAGCGGGATCATCGGGAGCACGATCTGGCCGGAGGCGGACTGCCCGGTGGTCCAGTACGGGCCCGTCACGCCGGAGTTGATGGTGCCATTCGGGGAGACGGTGAGGCTGCCGGACCCCTTGGTGGTGGTCGCCGCGACGTTGAGCACCACCGCGTTGGCGTCGGCCGGGACACCGTGGGTTCCGGAGACCGCCAGTGTGACCGAGTGGCCGCCGGCGACCGCGCCGGTGTCGAGGAGACGGACCGGTGTGGCCGGATGGTAGGTGCGGCCGAACTGGGTGTGCGACTGGAGGCCGATCGTGGCGACGTTGACGGTCACCGGGCCGGAGCTGCCGTTGTAGAGGTCGACCGAACCGGTCGGGGTGACCTTCACGGTCGCCTCGTTGGTGGCTGTGCGACCGGGCTCGAAGCTGATGGTGGAGGTGCCCGGGCGGGTGGTGCCGTCGGTGTAGAGAGTCAGGGAGCCGCTCGCCTTGGCCGCGCCGGCGACGATCTGCAGCTGGGCTGCGTCCACGCCGTCGGAATCGGCCTTCACGGTGGCCGCCGAAAGCTTCAGCACCCCGTGCGCGGGGATCGTCTTCTGGGTGTCGTACTGCGGGGTGATGGGCAGGAAGGCGTCCGCGGCGTTGAAGGTCGCCTTGGCGGTGGTGGTCCGGCCCAGCAGGTCCGTCTGCGTCAGCGTGGCGGTGTAGGTGCCGGGAGCCGGGTACTGGTGCTCCACCTGCTGGGCGCCGCCGGCCAGGTTGTCCTGGGTGCCGTCGCCGTAGGCCAGGGTCCGGCCGACAACTTCCCACGCGTTCGCCGGCTCGGGAACGGTGAACAGCGCGTCCCCCGCGGCGACCTGCCCATGGCTGTTGGTGACCGCGGCGCCGGACAGCGACGTGGCCGGCGGGGTGGCCGTGCCCGCGACGACCTGGGGCCGTACGGAGTGGCTCGACCCGTCGATGTCGGTCACCGTGATGGTCGCGGCGTACGTTCCCGGCGTGGCGTAGGTGTGTGTGATCGGGGGGCCCGCGGCCGCGGTGACCGGCGCGCTGCCGTCCCCGAAGTCGACCGAGTACGTCGTGACGGGCTTGCCCCACGAAGTGGTGGCGTCATCGGTCCTCACCGAGGTGACGAACGGTGCGACCCCGCTCGCCGGCGACGGCATGTCGTCGGCCGGAACAGCGATCGTGTCCTGCCGCTCGACAGCACCCCGGTCGGGGTGGGTCGTCGTGCCGGTGCCGGTGCCGGTGTCGGCGACGAGCGGGTCGTCGACCCGCGGGGCGCCGTTGATGTCGGTGGTGAGCTCGCCGGGCGCGTCGGCGTCGGCCGAGTCGATGAAGGGTGAGTGTTCGTACGGCGCGGTGAGGGCCGACGGCGCATTGAGCCCGTCGATGTCGTGCGCACCCTGCCCGGTCGCGTCCCGCAAGGCCGCGGTGGTGGCGTAGGGCGCGTCGGCCCAGGAGTACTCGGGGCGCGGCCGGGCGGACGGGCCGATACCGTTCGCCGCCACGTTGTAGTCGCCGGTGACCTGGCCCGCCGAGTCGGCCGACACCGCGTAGAGCGGAGCGGTGGGCGCCGGGCACGTAGCGCTCTGCTGCGCCCCCGTGGAGACGACCACGTTGTTCTCCAGCGCCCCTGAACTCCCGCCGTCGAGCGAGATTCCGGTGGCGCACGGCGCGGTGACCGTGTTGCTCGTCACATCCGCGCCGGACGTCCCCGTAGCCACGATCCCGCCCTGCCGCGGGGTGGTCACCACGTTGGTCGTCGCGGTGACCCGCGCCGCTCCCGGCTCCACCCGCACGCCGTACGCGTATCCGCTGCTGATCCAGTTCCGCGACACGATCACGTCCGAGGACGCGCCGTCCACGGTGACCGCGGTCCCCCTGCCGCCGGAGTCCGCCACCAGGGAGCGGCGGAACGACAGCCGGTCGAGGGTGACGCCCTCGGAGCCCGTCACCGACACCGCGTCTCCGCCGCTGTACCGGACCCCCAGCGATTCGACCCGTACGTCGTGCACACCCTTGAGTGTCAGCGCCGGAGCGGAGCCGGTCGGTCCGAGCTCCGCCCAGGAGCCGCCCGTGCCGAGCGGCGCCCCGGTGAACGTGATCGGTGCGTCCTTGGTGCCCGACCGCGTCAAGGTCACCGACCCCGAGTACGTGCTGTTGCCCGACGACTCGATCCGGACCGTCTGCCCGGGCTCCACCACGTCCGCCGCCGCCTGCACGGTGCAGAAGGGCATGCTCTGCGTCCCCGCGCCGCTGTCGCTGCACGCCACGTCGCGGTTCACGTACAGCGTCCCGGCCGCTCCCGGGTCCGCCACTGCCAGGCCGGTCCCCCAGCCGCTCACCACCCCCGCCACGACGATCACGGCGAGGGACAGCCCGACGGCAGGGCGGGGTCTGTGCATGAGATCTCCACTGGGCGTTCGCGGTGAGGTGACGAGAACGCCGGTGGGGGGCGAACCGCCTTGGAGGGAGGGCTGGTTGGCCTCCCGGACCGTTCGGCTCGGCGTTGACATGCAGGCGTCATCGTCTCAGCCCCGCCTCAAAGGAATGCCATGATCCACCCTCGTCTTGCCCAAACGGATTCGGACGACGGGCTGCACAAAAACAGCCCCTCCGGAAGATCCCGGAGGGGCTGTTTGCCCTGGTAGGGCGGCTGTGGCTGGGGCCGGGGTCGAACCGGCGACCTTCCGCTTTTCAGGCGGACGCTCGTACCAACTGAGCTACCCAGCCACGAGGTTTCACGTGAAACCTCAGCGGTCCTGACGGGATTTGAACCCGCGGCCTCCACCTTGACAGGGTGGCGAGCACTCCAAACTGCTCCACAGGACCAAGCTTTGCGTACGACAGTGTCGCACACGGTGTTACGTGCCCCCAACGGGATTCGAACCCGTGCTACCGCCTTGAAAGGGCGGCGTCCTAGGCCGCTAGACGATGAGGGCTATCGGCCCGCCTGGGCGCTTCTCAGCGCGTCGGGGACGTGAGAAGCATATGGGATGGGGGGAGGGTTCGCCAAAACGGTTTAGGGGGCGCTCGTCGTCGGTGTTGCGCCCGGGCGTGTCGGCTGCACGCCGGAGCTGCCCGCGGGGGCGGTGGTCGGGGGTGTGATGCTCGGGGTGGGGGCGGCGCCCGGCTGGTTCTCCTTGGGCAGGTGGCGGGTCACTTCCGCGGTCGTCTCGCCCAGGCCGCCGAGCCTGATCTCGTCCCAGGCCTGGAGGCGGCGGGTGTCCCGGTCCAGATAGAGGATCGAGGCCTCGATCGGGGCGGGATATGTGTGCTCGACCGCGCGCAGCCCGCTGCCGCCCGTCGAGCCCTCCATGCGCAGCCGGGTGCCTTGCTTCATGATCTCCGTCCCTTCGTGGTGCAGATGGCCGGCCAGCACCAGGGGGACCTCGCCGTCCGTCTCGCGCGCCGCAGTGGGCTCGTGGGTGATCGCGATGTCCACGGGGGTCCCGGCGGCCTTCTGGTCGCGCAGCGAGGCGGCCAGGCGTGCACCCGCCAGCTCCTCGGCACGGTCGCCGCCCGGTTCGACCGAGCGGTCGGGGGTGAACTGCGGGTCGCCGGTCCCGGCGAAGCGCAGGCCCGCGACGGTGATCGCCCTGCCGTCGTCCAGGACGTGGACGTTCTTCATGTGCTCCAGGTAGCGCTGCGTCGTGCGGGAGTCATGGTTGCCTCGCACCCAGATGTACGGGGCGCCCAGATCCGCGATCGGGTCCAGGAAGCCGTTCTCCGCCGCCGTGCCGTGGTCCATGGTGTCGCCCGAGTCGACGATCACGTTGACGTGGTACTGCTGCACCAGCGAGGTGATGATCTTCCAGCTCGCGGGGTTGAGGTGGATGTCGGAGACGTGCAGGACCCGGACGGTCGTCGGATCCGGTTCGTACGCGGGGAGGCTGGATGTGACGTCGTAGAGCTTCGTCACGTTCGTCACCAGGCGCGCCAGTTCCTTCTGGTAGACGTCGAATTCGGTGACGATGCTGCGCGCGTTGCCGACCAGGGACGGTGCGGAGGAGAGCAGGCCGGAGAACTTCGGTTCGAGGACCGACTCGGGGTTCCAGGTGGCGTAGGCCGTCCCTCCGGAGGCGGCGAGCAGCGTGAGCGCCAGGCCGCCGGAGGCCAGGGCGCGGCGGGGCCGGCGGTAGACGGCCAGACCGAGTGCCGTGGCGCCGGAGACCACCGCCACGCAGGAGCGCACGGCGAGATCGAGCGTGCCGTGTTCGACGTCGTGGGTGATCTCCTGCTGAAGCCCGGAGATCCGCTCGGGGTGGTCGACCAGGGCCTGGGCGCGGACCGGATCGAGCTGGTCGACGTTGACGTCGAGGCGGACGGGGGCCTCGTGGCTGTTCAGCTGCAGGGCGCCCAGCGGGGACACATTGATCTTCGTGCCGCCGGTGAGGGAGGGGCGCAGGGTCATGGTGGTGTTGACGGGACCCACCGGGACGCGTACGTCGCCCACGATCAGCAGGCCGAGCCATGCGCCCAAGAGTACGACGGCGACCATGCCCACGGCCCGGATCCAGGGGTGGGGCTGAGGGACGAGTTCGACGGCCGGGTGGGGGCGGAGCGAGCGGTAGTACCGGGTGAAGGTGTCCGACACCCTTCGTATGCGGTTCGGGGCTGCGATGGGGACGCGGGCCATTGGTCCCGTATGCCCAAGTTCCGGGGCGGGTATGCGGGGTGGTGCGTGACTCTCGCTCAGGGCGATTCGCGGATCTCGCCCGGAACGGTTCATGACTCTCGTATCGCGACGGTTCGCGGCTCTCGCAGGCGGGTGTCGTACCCGACAATGGCCCTGTGCTGGAGATGACGCGCGAGGAGTTTGAGGAACTGGTCGCCGAGGCGCTCGACCGGATCCCACCGGAGCTGACCCGGCTGATGGACAACGTGGCGGTGTTCGTCGAGGACGAACCGCCCACCCACGATCCCGAGCTGCTCGGGCTGTACGAGGGGACTCCGCTGACGGACCGCGGGGAGTGGTACGCGGGGGTGCTGCCGGACCGGATCACGATCTACCGGGGGCCGACCCTGCGGATGTGCGACACCCGGGAGGACGTGGTGGCGGAGACCGAGGTGACCGTGGTCCATGAGATCGCGCATCACTTCGGGATCGACGATGCCCGGCTGCACGCGCTCGGGTACGGATGACCTCGGGTTTCCGGGGCAGCTGACGTTCTCTCTGCCGGGCGCGTGTCCTCTTGCGGGCGGCGGGAGTTGGGCAGGGGGACTCTTCACACCGCCCGCCCCCGGAGGTGGCTGCCCGTGCGCCCCTGTTATGTACCCGTCCGTCTGGCTGCCGCGGTCATGGCCGTCGCCGCGGCCGCCGGCTGTATGAGTGTCGGGGACGACGCGGGCAGGCCGTCGCCGTCGCACTCCGCCGGGCGGCACGGCGCGGCCGACCCGGACGGGGGGTCGGCGGTGAGCGGAGGCGGGGGCGTGGGCCTCGGCGGGGTGACGGTCAAGGGAGGTTCGCCCAAGCCGGGTGAGTCCGCGTCCGGCGCCTCCGCGTCGCCTTCCGTGTCGGCGTCCGGGAAGGGGGCCGGGGCCGGCAGGCCGACGGCCAAGGAGCCGTCGAAGGGCGGCAACGGGACCGGTGGAGTGGTGCCGCCCGCGCCCACGAACGGGGAACCGGATCCTCCGCAGGCGTCGGCGGATCCGTCGCCGACCAATGCGCCGGATCCGCCGTCACCGTCCCCGACAACCGCGGAGCCGTCGTCCTCGGCGCACGAGCAGTCCACCCAACTGGTGGAGCGGGAGCCGGCACCCCGGGCGGGGGACCCGGTCGCATAGGCGCCGAGTGGGGTTCATGGCCGCCGGGGACGGCCGTGTGGTGAGGGTCACCCGGGGGATGCGCGGATCAGTTTGCGCTCGGTGGGGGCGGGTGCGTATGGTGGCAGATCGTTTGATCCCATTTGCCCGGCGCCAAAAAGACGCGCCGCGTGTGGCGCGTACTCTCCCTTGCCGTGGCCGGACCGCATAGAGGCGGTCGATTGCGACTTCACGGATGTTTGGGCGCGTGCCGTGAACTCCGGAAGGTTCGCATTTCGCATGTCTGTTGCCAGTACTGAGCACGTCGTCCTGCCCGAGGGCACCCAGGACACCGACCAGACCGCCGCTCCCGAGATCACCTTTGCCGATCTCGGCCTGCCCGAGGGCATCGTGCGCAAGCTCGCGCAGAACGGTGTGACGGTCCCCTTCCCGATCCAGGCCGCGACCATCCCGGACGCCCTGGCCCGCAAGGACATCCTCGGCCGCGGCCGAACCGGCTCGGGCAAGACGCTGTCCTTCGGTCTGCCGACCCTGGCCACCCTGGCCGGCGGCCACACCGAGAAGAAGAAGCCCCGCGCGGTCATCCTCACCCCGACGCGTGAGCTCGCCATGCAGGTGGCCGATGCGCTGCAGCCCTACGGCGATGTGCTCGGGCTGAAGATGAAGGTCGTCTGCGGCGGCACCTCCATGGGCAACCAGATCTACGCCCTGGAGCGCGGTGTCGACATCCTGGTCGCCACCCCGGGCCGTCTGCGCGACATCATCAACCGCGGTGCCTGCTCCCTCGAGGACGTGCAGATCGCGGTGCTCGACGAGGCCGACCAGATGTCCGACCTGGGCTTCCTGCCCGAGGTCACCGAGCTGCTGGACCAGGTGCCGGCCGGCGGCCAGCGCATGCTCTTCTCCGCGACCATGGAGAACGAGATCCAGACGCTCGTCGACCGGTATCTGACCGAACCGGTCAGCCACGAGGTCGACGCCGCCCAGGGCGCGGTCACCACGATGTCGCACCACATCTTCATCGTGAAGCCCAAGGACAAGGCTCCCGTCACCGCCGCCATCGCCTCCCGCAAGGGGCGCACCATCGTCTTCGTCCGCACCCAGCTCGGTGCCGACCGTGTCGCCGAGCAGCTGCGCGACGCCGGTGTGAAGGCGGACGCGCTGCATGGCGGCATGACCCAGGGCGCCCGCACCCGGACGCTGGCCGACTTCAAGGACGGGTACGTGAACGTGCTCGTCGCGACGGACGTCGCGGCCCGCGGCATCCACGTCGACGGGATCGACCTCGTGCTCAACGTGGACCCCGCCGGGGACCACAAGGACTATCTGCACCGCGCCGGGCGTACGGCCCGGGCCGGGCGTACGGGCACGGTGGTCTCCCTGGCCCTGCCGCACCAGCGGCGCCAGATCTTCCGGCTGATGGAGGACGCGGGCGTCGACGCCTCGCGCCATCTCATCCAGGGCGGGGCCGCATTCGACCCCGAGGTCGCCGACATCACCGGTGCCCGTTCCATGACCGAGGTCCAGGCCGAGTCCGCCGGGAACGCCGCACAGCAGGCCGAGCGCGAGGTCGCCCAGCTCACCAAGCAGCTGGAGCGCGCCACGCGCCGTGCGGCCGAGCTGCGCGAGGAGGCCGACCGGCTGGTCGCGCGGGCCGCGCGGGAACGGGGCGAGGACCCGGAGGCGGCGGTCGCCGCCACCGCGGCTTCGGCGGCGGTCCAGGAGGCCCCGGCTTCCACCCAGCCGTCGGCGGCCGTCGAGGCACCGGTCTCGGCGGTCACCCTGCCGGAGCAGCCGACCGCGCAGGACATCGAGCGGGCCGAGCGGTTCGAGCGTGAGGAGCGTCCGGCCGGCTCGTCGTCGTACGAGCGTCGTGAGCGCCGCGACGACCGCGGCGAGCGGGGCGGCTTCGGCCGGGACCGTGGCTTCGACCGCCGTGACGGTGACCGGGACCGTGGTTTCGACCGGCGTGACGACCGGCGTGACGGTGACCGTGGTGGGCGTTCGTTCGAGCGTCGTGACGACCGTGGCGGCTTCCGCCGCGACGGTGACCGTGACCGCCGTCCCTTCGACCGCCGTGACGGTGACCGGGACCGTGGTTTCGACCGGCGTGACGACCGGCGTGACGGTGACCGTGGTGGGCGTTCGTTCGAGCGTCGTG
>NZ_JBEOZU010000097.1:0-31484 GCF_040298185.1 Streptomyces sp. NPDC001634
GTACTCGGCGCCCCGGGGTAGTCCCCCGTGGGGCGCCGCTAGTTGCACGGTCGGTTCGCTGCAGGATCACGTGTCCCCACCTGGCCGACGAGGTGACGGCGGGCGCCCCGTTCGCGGACCGCCTCCGCACGCCGAGGGCACCGCGGGCGGTACGCGGCTGAAGGCGGCTACGGGGCGGTCAGCTCCGACGCGTACGGTGGTTCCGCGCCGGCACGGGAGCAGGTGATCGCCGCGGCGCGGGCTGCAAAGCGCAGCAGTTCGGTCCAGCCATCGGCGTCCAGGGCGGCCACCGCGTCCGGGGAGAGTGCGTCGCGGGCGGCCAGGCCGTGCAACAGGGCGGCGTTGACCGTGTCGCCGGCGCCGATCGTGTCCACCACGTCGACCACCACACCCGGCACGGAGTGCTCGGCCCCGTCGCGGGTGAAGGCCGTGAGTCCGTCGCCGCCGTGGGTGATCACGACGGCCGCGGGGCCGGAGGCCAGCCATTCGCGCGGGGTGCCGCCCAGCCACTCGGCGTCCTCCTCGGAGAGCTTGAGCAGCGACACCGACGGCAGCCAGCTCTTGAATCGGGCCCGGTAGGCGTCGGGGTCCGGAATCAGTCCTGTGCGGATGTTCGGGTCGAGCGCCGTGAACAGGCCTTGCGCGGCTGCACTGCGCATCAGCTCCTCGTACGCGCTCGCCCCCGGTTCCAGAACGAGCGAGCAGGTGCCGAACGACACGGCCCGTGTGCCCTCCGGGAGGCTCGTCGGTGCCGTGAACAGCCGGTCGGCGGTGCCCTCGACATAGAAGGAGTACGCGGCCGAGCCGTTCTCGTCGATCGTGGCGACCGCCAGCGTGGTCGGCTCGGTGCCGCGCTGCACGGCCGATACGTCCACGCCCGTCTTGCGCAGCCCGTCGAGCAGGGCCTCTCCGAAGGCGTCGTAGGAGATGCGGGAGCAGAAGGCCGTGGGAGAGTCGAGACGGCCGAGCGCGACGGCGGTGTTGTACGGGCCGCCGCCCAGCGCCGGCTTCAACGGTACGAGCGCGCCCGGGCCCTGCGGGACCAGGTCGATCAGGGCCTCACCGGCGACGACGATCACGAGACGGTTCCCTTCTCGGAGGGGGTGTCGGGGCAGCCGCACGAGGTGCGGTGGACGAACGCACAGGGCAGTCGCACGGTGCGTGAGGGACGGTCCGGCGTCTCCAGCCGGTCCAGGAGCAGTCGTACGGCCTGGGCGCCGATCTCCCTGCTCGGCTGGGAGATCGCGGTGAGCCGGGGGGAGAACAGGTCGGCCCATGCGAAGTCGTCGAAGCAGCACAGCGCAAGGTCGTCCGGTACGGACAGCCCCCGGTCGCGCAGGGTCCGCAGCGCGCCGATGGTCATCGTGTTGTTGGCGGTGACCAGGGCCGTGGGCGGGACCGCGAGCGACAGCAGGGCGGCGGTGGCGCGTTCGGCGCCCTCGGCCGCGGAGTCGCCCTGGGCGACCAGCTGCTCGTAGTAGGGGAGCCCCGCGGCTGCGAGGCCGTGGCGATAGCCGACGATCCGCTCGGTCGTGGTGCTGAGGCCGGGCAGGCCCGCCACGAGACCGATGCGTGTGTGGCCGAGTCCGGCGAGATGCGTGACCAGACGGGCCATGGGTTCGGTGTTCTCGGCGCAGACCTGGTCGAAACGGAAGGACGTGTCGGGCTGCTCCTCCCGCTCGGAGTCGCCGTCCGGGCGGGACGCGTCCTCCCGTCGTGACGGGCCGTCCGGGCGGGACGCATCCTCCGGGCGGGACGCATCCTCCCGTCGGGACGCATCCTCCCGTCGGGACGCATCCTCCCGTCGGGAAGCATCCTCCCGTCGGGACGCGCCCTCCGCACGGGACGAGCCATCCGGGCGCGCCGCGCCCGGGACGTCCTCGATCAGCCGGTCGAGGAACACGGTCGGGACACCATGCCGCTGGAGGTGGGCGAGCAGCCCGCGCGGGTCCGAAGAAGGAGCGACGATCACGCCGTCGACTCGGCGCTCGTGCAGGAGCTGGACGACCTTCCGCTCGTGCTCCGGGTCGTCGTGCGGATCGGCGATGAGCAGGCTGTAGCCGTGCTCCAGGGCGCCGGCCTCGACGCCCTGGAGGATCTCCGTGAAGTACGGGTTGCTGATCGCGGACACCGCGAGCCCGATGGACCGGGTGCGGGACGTGACCAGGGAGCGGGCGAGGGTGTTCGGCGTGTAGCCCAGCTCGTCGATGGCATCGAGCACCGCCTGACGGGTGTGGGGGAGCACCGGGCGCGTGTCGTTCAGTACATGCGAGACGGTCGCGACGGACACACCCGCGCTCCGTGCGACATCGGCCATGGTTGCCATCGCGTCCCCTCCTTCGGGCCTCCTGGCCGGGAAGGTATCTCATCCGGAGGCAGACGTAAACGCTTGCGCAAACGTTTACGTCTCTGGGCCGGGCCAGGGCGCCGCCCTGCGCGGCACTCAGGGCTCCCCGCCCCGGCTCAAGACGCAAGGCGGGCTGCCGGTATCGTCGACGTGCCCGTCGTCCCGGCGGGCACCAGCTCTGACCAGTGGAGATCTCATGTCCGCCCGCCCCTCCGCGACCCGTCGTACCGTCCTTCGCGGAGCCGCGCTCACCCCGGTCGCCGGGCTCGGTCTCGCGGCCTGTGGGGCGGGAGGCGACGGCGGCGCGGCGCCCGCGACGCCGACCGCTCCGGTCTCCCTGGGAGCCGAGAGCGAGGTCCCCAAGGGCGGCGCGAAGCTGTACCGGGACGAGAATGTCGTGGTGAGCCGCACCGCGGACGGCTCCCTGAAGGCGTACAGCACCATCTGCACGCACGCCGGGTGCGCCATCGACAAACTGTCGGGCACGACGCTCGTCTGCCCCTGCCACGGCAGCCAATTCGACGCCGTCAGCGGCAAGGTGGTGCAGGCCCCGGCCACCGAGCCGCTGCACGAGCTGTCCGTCGGGGTGAAGAACGGCAGGATCGTGGCGGGCCCGGCGGCCTGACGGTTCAGGAGCGCCCGCTCACTCCCAGTCCCACCCGATCCCCACGATCCCCGATCGCACCCTCGGCTCCACCAGGTGCACCGAGCGGTGGTGTCCGCTCAGCGGCAGTTCCTGGCGGCCGCTGCGCGGCGCGGCGGCGGAATGCTGGGTGAACCGGTGGCAGCGCACGGGCAGCGCCTCTTCGTCGAAGCCCACCTGGAGCGCGTACTGCCCGCCCGCGAGGCTGAACCCGCGCAGGTACTCGCAGGACGCGCCGGCGGTCCCGTCCTCGAAGGCATAGCGAAAGAGAAACGTATCGCCGGTGCGCAACCGTGTGTCGAAGAGCAGCTCGGCGACCAGGATGCCGGTGTCGTGGTGCCACCGGGTGCGCCCCGTGCGGCAGTTCTCCAGCGCGTGCACGGCGATCCGCTCCGGGGTGCACCCCGGGTCGCCGTGGTGGACGGCCACATAGCGGTCCACGCCGTCCTTATGGGCCCGCACTATGTGGTGCGATTCGCGGGCCAGCAGTTCGCGGCGAGCTCCGATGCGGACGCGCTCGTGGTGACCGATGGTGTGAAGGCCGCCGTCCTGCGGTGCCTCCAACTCGGCGAGGAGCTGTTCCAGCACGCCCGACGCCTCCACCAGGGAGCGGTACGAACGGCCCATGGGACGCTCGGGGCCGGGCCGCTCGTCGGCAGTGGCCAGCAGCCGGATCAGAGACTCGTCCGGCAGCTGGAGTATCTCCTCCAGGGCGCGTACGGCGCGCAGGGACTCGGGGCGCTGGGGGCGGCGGGCGCCCTGCTGCCAGTAGCTCAGGCTTGTCACGCCGACGCTCACTCCATAGCGGGACAAATGGTGCTGCACACGCTGCAGCGGCAGTCCGCGGGCGGCGATCGCGGCGCGCAGCGCGACATGGAAGGGGCCGCCGCGCAGGGCTGCCTCCAACTCCGCCGGGACGACGTCCGCATGCTGTGTGGCGTGCCGCATACAGGGGGCCTTTCTGTGAATGTTCACGACGGCTGGTCAGACCGTTCGCAGGTGTAGTTCCGGGCCGGCCGGGGCGTGTGGGGCTCGTTCACAAGCGGGACCCGCCGTTCACGGCCCGAAGTTTCCACGCATTGAAGCGTGTTGACCAAGCCCCGACAACACCCGATGCTCAACACGCTCAGTCGCAGCCTCCGCACCTGCTTCTCCGCCCGGACCGCCCGGGCGGCGCCGTGCCCGAAGGGGTGGCCGGTATCGGCCCCTCGGAGCTGCCCGGCCCGGCGCGTGCGCGGGCGGTGGTACGGGGCCGCCACGGCTCCCCTTGGCTTCCCCGGAGGCCCAGGGGGAAGCGGCACCGGCCATGGGCGGCCTGTACAGGCCGACGGCCCGTACAGGCCTCGCACCCCACAGTCACAGCCGCCGCCGTACCCGCACCGGTGCCCTTTGTGACGGGCCCGTCCCCCTTGTCCACAGGGTCGCCGCGGTGTCGGTCCCCGCCAGTAGGGTGTGAGACATGGCCGACCCCTCCAGCTACCGCCCCAAGCCGGGAGAGATCCCGGACTCCCCCGGGGTGTACAAGTTCCGGGACGAGCACCGCCGGGTGATCTACGTCGGAAAGGCGAAGAGCCTGCGCCAGCGCCTGGCGAACTACTTCCAGGACCTGGCGAGCCTCCACCCGCGCACCCGCACCATGGTCACCACGGCCGCGTCCGTGGAGTGGACAGTGGTGTCCACGGAGGTCGAGGCCCTGCAGCTGGAGTACACCTGGATCAAGGAGTTCGACCCCCGGTTCAACGTCAAGTACCGCGACGACAAGAGCTACCCGTACCTCGCGGTGACGATGAACGAGGAGTTCCCGCGCGTCCAGGTGATGCGCGGCCAGAAGCGCAAGGGCGTGCGGTACTTCGGGCCGTACGGGCACGCGTGGGCGATCCGTGACACCGTGGACCTGCTGCTGCGCGTCTTCCCCGTGCGCACCTGCTCGGCCGGTGTCTTCAAGAACGCCGAGCGCACCGGCCGCCCCTGCCTGCTCGGCTACATCGGAAAGTGCTCCGCGCCCTGCGTCGGCCGGATCTCCCCCGAGGACCACCACGAACTGGCCGAGGAGTTCTGCGACTTCATGGCCGGCCGCACGGGGACGTACCTCCGTCGTCTGGAGAAGCAGATGACGGAGGCGGCCGAGGAGATGGAGTACGAGCGGGCCGCCCGCCTGCGCGACGACATCGAGGCCCTGAAGAAGGCCATGGAGAAGAACGCGGTCGTGCTCACGGACGCGACCGACGCCGACCTCATCGCTGTCGCCGAGGACGAGCTGGAGGCGGCCGTGCAGATCTTCCACGTGCGCGGTGGACGCGTGCGCGGCCAGCGCGGCTGGGTCACCGACAAGGTGGAGGACGTCACCACGGGCGCCCTCGTCGAGCACGCCCTCCAGCAGCTCTACGGCGAGGAGACCGGCGACTCCGTGCCCAAGGAGGTCCTCGTCCCGGCGCTGCCCGACCTCATAGAGCCCGTCCAGGACTGGCTCACCGGCCGCCGCGGGTCGAACGTGTCGCTGCGCATCCCGCAGCGCGGTGACAAGAAGGCACTGATGGAGACCGTGCAGCGCAACGCCCAGCAGGCGCTCGCGCTCCACAAGACCAAGCGCGCCTCCGACCTGACCACCCGCTCGCGTGCCCTGGAGGAGATCGCCGACGCCCTCGACCTGGACAGCGCCCCGCTCAGGATCGAGTGCTACGACATCTCGCACCTCCAGGGCGAGGACGTCGTGGCCTCCATGGTCGTCTTCGAGGACGGGCTGCAGCGCAAGAGCGAGTACCGCCGCTTCCAGATCAAGGGTCGTGTCGGAGACACGCAAATCTGGCACGGTGAGGGCCAGGACGACGTACGGTCCATGCACGAGGTGATCTCCCGCCGCTTCAGGCGCTACCTCGCCGAGAAGGAGAAGACCGGCGAGTGGGCGGACGGTGAGGACCTGACGGAGGACGACGGACGGCCCAAGCGGTTCGCCTACCCGCCGCAGCTCGTCGTGGTCGACGGCGGGCAGCCCCAGGTGGCGGCCGCCAAGCGGGCCCTGGACGAACTCGGCATCGACGACATCGCCGTGTGCGGCCTCGCCAAGCGCCTGGAGGAGGTCTGGCTGCCGCACGACGACAACCCCGTGGTGCTGCCGCGCACCAGTGAGGGCCTCTATCTGCTTCAGCGCGTCCGGGACGAGGCCCACCGCTTCGCGATCACCTATCAGCGCACCAAGCGTGCCAAGCGTCTCCGGTCCAGCCCGCTGGACGATGTGCCGGGCCTCGGGGAGACCCGCAAACAGGCGTTGATCAAGCACTTCGGCTCGGTGAAAAAGCTGCGATCCGCAACGATCGACCAGATTCAGGAGGTCCCCGGCATCGGCCGCAAGACGGCCGAGACGATCGCCGTGGCCCTCGCCCAGGCGGCCCCGGCCGCACCCGCCGTGAACACGGCGACTGGAGAGATCATGGAAGAGGAGGAACCCGGGACGACGGCGGGTTCCCCCGGGGAGCCCGTGTCCGCGGGCGCCCCGCACGAGCGACGGGGGCAGGAGACATGACCGAGCACGACCAGAGCGCAGAAGAACGATCGACACAGGGCCGGGCCGCCCCCCAGGAGGCGGGCGAGGACCGGGCGCAGCAGCAGGCGGTCCAGGAAAACGGAGCACAGGTGAGTACGGGCATCGAAACAGCCGGGGTCCCAGAAGCGGCCATCCCCGAGCTGGTGATCATCTCCGGCATGTCCGGCGCAGGCCGCTCGACGGCCGCGAAGTGTCTGGAGGACCTCGGCTGGTTCGTCGTCGACAACCTGCCGCCCGCCCTGATCCCCACCATGGTGGAACTGGGGGCCCGTTCCCAGGGCAATGTGGCCCGGATCGCGGTCGTCGTCGACGTCCGCGGCCGGCGCTTCTTCGACAACCTCCGCGAGTCCCTGGCCGACCTGGAGGCGAAGAACGTCACACGGCGGATCGTCTTCCTGGAGTCCTCCGACGAGGCCCTGGTGCGCCGCTTCGAGTCCGTGCGCCGTCCCCATCCGCTCCAGGGCGACGGCCGTATCGTCGACGGAATCGCCGCCGAGCGCGAGCTGCTGCGGGAGCTGCGCGGCGACGCCGACCTCGTGATCGACACCTCCAGCCTCAACGTGCACGAGCTGCGCGCCAAGATGGACGCCCAGTTCGCCGGCGAGGAAGAGCCGGAGCTGCGGGCCACCGTCATGTCCTTCGGCTTCAAGTACGGCCTCCCGGTCGACGCCGACCTCGTCGCGGACATGCGCTTCCTGCCCAACCCGCACTGGGTCCCGGAGCTGCGCCCGTACACCGGCCTCAATGAGGAGGTGTCCGCGTACGTCTTCAACCAGCCAGGTGCCAAGGAGTTCCTCGACCGTTACGCCGAGCTGCTGCGGCTCATCGCGGCCGGGTACCGCCGCGAGGGCAAGCGCTATGTGACCATCGCCATCGGCTGCACCGGCGGCAAGCACCGCTCCGTCGCCGTGTCCGAGAAGCTCGCCGCCCGCCTGGCCGCCGAGGGAGTGGAGACGGTGGTCGTGCACCGGGACATGGGGCGCGAGTGACCGGACGTACTCTGCGGCTGAGCAGGCTGCACCGGATGGCGCCCGAGGGACGCGGTGGCAGCCCTGCCGAGGCGCGTGGCGGCCGGGCGCGCCGCCGCGGCGCCCAGCCCAAGGTGGTCGCCCTCGGCGGCGGCATGGGCCTGTCCGCCTCGCTCGCCGCGCTGCGCCGGATCACCGGCGACCTCACCGCCGTCGTCACCGTCGCCGACGACGGCGGCTCCAGCGGCCGGCTGCGCGACGAGCTCGGCGTGCTCCCGCCCGGCGATCTGCGCAAGGCGCTGGCCGCGCTGTGCGGCGACGACGACTGGGGCCAGACCTGGGCCCGCGTCATCCAGCACCGCTTCCACTCCAAGGGCGATCTGCACGACCACGCCGTCGGCAATCTGCTGATCGTGGCCCTGTGGGAGCAGCTCGGCGACCATGTCCAGGCCCTCGACCTGGTCGGCAGGCTGCTGGGCGCCCAGGGCCGGGTCCTGCCCATGTCCGCCGTTCCTCTGGAGCTCCAGGCGCTGGTCAAGGGCCACGACCCGGATCATCCGGACGAGGTCGGCACCGTACGGGGGCAGGCGACCGTCGCGCTCACCCCCGGCGAGGTGCAGTCCGTGCACCTCGTGCCGCACGACCCGCCCGCAGTCCCCGAGGCCGTCGCAGCGGTCCTGGACGCCGACTGGGTGGTGCTCGGACCGGGCTCCTGGTTCTCCTCGGTCATCCCGCATCTGCTCGTCCCCGAGCTCCTGGACGCCCTCACGGAGACGAAGGCGCGCCGGGTGCTCTCCCTGAACCTCGCCCCGCAGCCCGGAGAGACCGAGGGCTTCTCCCCGCAGCGTCATTTGGAGGTTTTGGGACGACACGCCCCTAAACTCGCCCTGGACGTGGTGCTGGCCGACCAGGCCGCCGTGCCCGACCGCGGCTTGCTGAACGAGGCCGCGAAGCGGTTCGGTGCCGCGGTCGAGCTGGCGCCGGTGGCCCGCACCGACGGAACCCCGCGGCACGACCCGGAGCTGTTGGCCGCCGCGTACGACCGTATTTTTCGGATGCATGGAAGGATCGGCCCATGGCGATGACGGCAGCGGTGAAGGACGAGATCTCCCGGCTTCCCGTCACCCGGACCTGCTGCAGAAAAGCGGAGGTCTCGGCGATCCTGCGGTTCGCGGGCGGACTGCACCTGGTCAGCGGCCGCATCGTGATCGAGGCGGAGCTGGACACGGCGATGGCGGCACGGCGTCTGAAGCGGGACATCCTGGAGATCTTCGGCCACAGTTCCGAACTGATCGTGATGGCGCCCGGCGGTCTGCGCCGCGGCTCCCGCTATGTGGTGCGGGTGGTCGCCGGCGGTGACCAGCTGGCCCGCCAGACCGGCCTCGTCGACGGCCGGGGCCGTCCGATCCGGGGCCTGCCCCCGCAGGTGGTCTCGGGGGCCACCTGTGATGCCGAGGCGGCCTGGCGCGGCGCGTTCCTGGCGCACGGCTCGCTCACGGAGCCGGGCCGCTCGTCCTCGCTCGAGGTGACCTGCCCCGGTCCCGAGGCCGCGCTCGCCCTGGTCGGCGCCGCCCGCCGCCTGTCGATCGCCGCGAAGGCCCGTGAGGTGCGGGGCGTGGACCGCGTGGTGGTACGGGACGGGGACGCGATCGGCGCCCTGCTCACCCGGCTCGGCGCGCACGAGTCGGTGCTGGCCTGGGAGGAGCGGCGGATGCGCCGCGAGGTCCGCGCCACGGCGAACCGCCTCGCCAACTTCGACGACGCGAACCTGCGCCGGTCCGCGCGTGCGGCCGTCGCCGCCGGTGCGCGGGTCGCCCGCGCCCTGGAGATCCTCGGCGACGAGGTCCCGGAGCATCTCGCGGCCGCCGGACGTCTGCGCATGGAGCACAAGCAGGCCTCCCTGGAGGAGCTGGGCGCCCTCGCCGACCCGCCGCTGACGAAGGACGCGGTCGCGGGCCGCATCCGCCGGCTGCTGGCGATGGCCGACAAGCGCGCCGCGGACCTCGGTATCCCGGGCACGGAGTCCAACCTCACCGAGGAGATGGCGGACAACCTGGCGGGGTGACGCGCGCGGCCCCAACACGCCGGAGCCGACGCCCACTTGGCGGCGTCGGCACCGGCGTTTGTGTGTCCTTGAGTCGCTCTTGACTCGATCATGAAGTGTCATGAGCCTGGCAAGAGCTCGCCGCTGTGGCGAGCCACTGCTAGGGGGGTACATGAGACACAGAGCGAGATCGATCCTCGCTGTCGGCGCGCTCCTGCTCGGCGGAGCGAGCCTTGCACCCATCGCCCAGGCACAAACCGGAAGTTCATCGCAGCCCGATGAGAACGAGGTCAAGGTCTTCCGGGCCGAGATCACTCAGAAGCAGATACCCCTGCTGCTCAAGGCCGGACAGGACGGCCATGAACTCGGCGAGCAGGTGACCGGCAAGGGCAGGTCGACCGTCGAGGTCTACCTCACCGACAAGCAGGCCAAGAAGCTGGAGAAGCAGGGCGTCGCCCTCACCGAGCACGCCCTTTCGGCCAGGGCCGAGTCACGGGTCGAAGGCGCGGCCCAGGGAGTGTTCCGCCCGTACAGCGCAAAGGGCGGCCTCGAAGAGGAGATCGTCAGGACGGGCCAGGCCCACCCCGGCCTCACCAAGGTCGTCTCCATAGGCAAAACCATCAACGGCCAGGACATCCTCGCGCTCAAACTGACCAAGAACGCGAAGAAGTCGAAAGACGGCTCGAAGCCCTCCGTGCTGTATCTGTCCAACCAGCACGCACGCGAGTGGATCACGCCGGAGATGACCAGGCGCCTGATGCACTACTACCTGGACAACTACTCCACGAACAACCGCATCAAGAAGATCGTCGACTCCACCGAGCTGTGGTTCGTCATCTCGGCCAACCCCGACGGCTACGACTACACCTTCAAGGGCTCCGGCACCCGCCTGTGGCGCAAGAACCTGCGGGACGTCAACGGCGACGGCGTCATATCCACCGGCGACGGCGTGGACCTCAACCGCAACTTCGCCTACAAGTGGGGCTACGACGACGAGGGTTCGTCCCCGAACCCCACCAGCGAGACCTATCGCGGCGCCGGCCCCGAGTCCGAGCCCGAGACCCGGGCCCTCGACAACTTCGAGAAGCGGATCCGGTTCAGATACGGCATCAACTACCACTCCGCCGCCGAGCTCCTCCTCTACGGCGTCGGCTGGCAGGTCGCCACACCGACCCCGGACGACGTCCTCTACAAGGCGCTCGCCGGCACCCCGGACAACCCTGCCATCCCCGGCTACCGCTCGCAGGTCTCCTCGGAGCTGTACACCACCAACGGTGAGGCGGACGGCCACGCGTCGAACGTCAACGGCATGGCGATGTTCACGCCCGAGATGTCGACCTGCCAGACCGCGTCGAACATCGACCCGAACGACGCCTGGAACGCGGCCGACTGCCAGTCGGTCTTCAACTTCCCGGACGACGAGAAGCTGATCCAGCAGGAGTTCGAGAAGAACATCCCGTTCGCGCTCTCCGTCGCCGAGACGGCCTCCCACCCCGACCGGCCGTCCTCCTCGGTCGGCATCGACGCGCCCGACTTCACCCCGGCGACGTTCTCCACGTCGTACTCGCGCGGCGCGGACCAGGAGGTCTCCGTCGTCGTACGGAAGTCCGTGCGCGACAAGGAGCTCAAGTACCGCGTCAACGGCGGCCGTGTCCAGGACCGGGCGCTCAGGCCATGGAAGGGCGGCCGGACGTACGGCGGCGGCGACAACCTCTACTTCGACGAGTACCGGGCCAAGGTCCCGGGCGGCGAGCCGGGCGACAAGGTCGAGGTCTGGTTCACGGGCGAGACCAGGAGCGGCAAGAAGACGTCCGGTGCGCACTTCACCTACGCGGTGGCCGAGCGGCCCAAGGCGGACACCCTGGTGGTCGCCGAGGAGGGTGCGGCCGCCACACAGGCGCAGAAGTACGTGGACGCCCTGAAAGCGGCCGGCCGCAAGGCGCTCGTCTGGGACGTCGCCACCCAGGGCGCTCCCGACGCGCTCGGCGTGCTGAGGCACTTCAGGACGGTCGTCCACTACTCGGGTACGAGCGGCCCGGGCAACGCCACCCAGCTCCAACTGCGCGCCTACCTCAATGAGGGCGGCAAGCTGATCGAGGCGGGCAAGCAGGCCGGAGGCAGCGTCGACCTCGGCGGCGGCACCCTCTCGGACGACTTCAGCCAGTACTACCTGGGTGCCTATTCGCGTACGTCGACACCGGGAGCCACCGGCTTCAACGGCTCCGGCAAGCTCGCCGGCGTCACGGGCGCGCTGGGCGACGCACCCGGCAACCCGCTGGACAAGGCGGGCACATACAGCGTCACGTCCGACGAACTGCCCGTCGACAAGTACCCCCAGTTCGCAAGCGCCGGGGCGGGCAGGTTCGCCGGGACCGTCAACCCCTACGGGCCCTACACGGGCTCGTACATGGCCGCCGCCGTCCACACCGACGACGCGTACAAGCGGCTCACCCGGACCATCGACCTCACCAAGGTGAGCGCGGCAAGCAAGCCCACTCTGCGCACCCAGCTGCTGTGGGACACCGAGCCGGGGTACGACCACGCCGTGGTCGAGGCCCACACCGTCGGGGCCGACGACTGGACGACGCTGCCGGAGGCCGGCGGTGCCACCCACGACGCCGTGCCGGCGGACTGCCAGGCCGGGTTCCTCGTGGCCGAGCACCCCTGGCTCAAGCACTATCTGACGGTGGCGCCGAACGGCTGCACCGCCACCGGCACCACCGGCGCGTGGCACAGCTTCACCGGCGCCTCCGACGGCTGGCGGCAGGTGAACTTCGACCTGAGCGCGTACGCCGGGAAGACGGTCGAGGTCTCACTGAGCTACATCACCGACCCGAGCACCGGCGGCCACGGCGTCCTCGCCGACGACGCCTCGCTCGTCGTCGGCGGCACGGCCACCGAGACCGAGGGCTTCGAGTCCTCCCTGGGGGCCTGGAGCGTGGCCGGACCGCCCGCGGGCAGCCCGGCCGCCCTCAAGGACTGGGCGCGCACTGGAGCGCTGTTCAGTACATATGGAGCGGTCACCACCGGCCGGACGGTGCTGCTCGGCTTCGGCCTGGAACAGGTCACCTCGGCCGCCGACCGGGCGGCACTGATCGGCAAGGCACTCACCGCTCTCGGCCACTGACTCCGCGTAGTCAACGGCAGTTGGTCACAAGTCCCCGGAACGGGTGATCGGGCCTTTGTGCAAGGGCGGTCCGTACCCCTACTGACGGGTACGGACCGCAGTGCCGTGTATGGGGCATCTGGATGTCACCACGGAAGCCTCAGGGAGGTAGGGTCGTAGGCGGTCGGGGACATCCCATACAGCTCGCCGGCGTCGAAACCCGGCGTACCAACGAGGAGATCGGTTCGTGACGATCCGCGTAGGCATCAACGGCTTTGGCCGCATCGGTCGTAACTACTTCCGCGCGCTGCTGGAGCAGGGTGCAGACATCGAGATCGTGGCTGTCAACGACCTGGGTGACACCGCGACCACCGCTCACCTGCTGAAGTACGACACCATCCTGGGCCGCCTCAAGCAGGAGGTCTCGCACACCGCCGACACCATCACCGTCGACGGCAGGACCATCAAGGTCCTGTCCGAGCGCAACCCCGCCGACATCCCCTGGGGCGAGCTGGGCGTCGACATCGTCATCGAGTCGACCGGCATCTTCACCAAGAAGGCCGACGCCGAGAAGCACCTCGCCGGCGGCGCCAAGAAGGTCCTCATCTCGGCTCCGGCCACCGACGAGGACATCACCATCGTGATGGGCGTCAACCAGGACAAGTACGACGCGGCCAACCACCACATCATCTCCAACGCCTCCTGCACCACCAACTGTGTGGCGCCGATGGCGAAGGTCCTCGACGAGAACTTCGGCATCGTCAAGGGTCTGATGACCACGGTGCACGCGTACACGAACGACCAGCGCATCCTGGACTTCCCGCACAAGGACCTGCGCCGCGCGCGTGCCGCCGCCGAGAACATCATCCCGACCACCACCGGTGCCGCCAAGGCCACCGCCCTGGTGCTCCCGCAGCTCAAGGGCAAGCTGGACGGCATCGCCATGCGCGTCCCGGTCCCGACCGGTTCCGTCACCGACCTCGTCGTCGAGCTCGGCCGTGAGGTCACCAAGGAAGAGGTCAACGCCGCCTTCCAGAAGGCCGCCGAGGGCGAGCTGAAGGGTCTCCTCGACTACACCGAGGACCCGATCGTGTCCTCCGACATCGTCAACGCCCCGGCGTCCTGCACCTTCGACTCCTCCCTGACCATGGTCCAGGAGGGCAAGAACGTGAAGATCATCGGCTGGTACGACAACGAGTGGGGCTACTCCAACCGCCTCGTCGACCTGACGGTCTTCGTCGGCAACCAGCTCTGATCGTCAGAGCAGGCACCTCGATGTGAGAACAGGGCTCGGTCAGCGCACGGTCGCGCTGTCCGAGCCCTGACTCACGTACAGCGAGCCGGACCGCGGACGGCGGACCCGGCTCGCGTGCAGATGGGTCAGCCCTCTTACGATCAGAGCCCCTCTCCAGGAGTCACCTCATGAAGACGATCGACGAACTTCTCGCCGAAGGCGTGGACGGCAAGCGGGTCTTTGTCCGCGCCGACCTCAACGTCCCGCTGGCCGACGGCCTCATCACCGACGACGGCCGCATCCGCGCCGTCCTGCCCACCGTCAAGGCCCTCGCCGACGCCGGCGCCAAGGTGGTCGTCGCCTCGCACCTGGGCCGCCCCAAGGGCGCCCCGGACCCTGCCTTCTCCCTGCTGCCCGCGGCCGAGCGCCTCGGTGAACTCCTGGGCGCCCCCGTGGCGTTCGCCCAGGACACCGTCGGCCCCGCCGCCCACGACGCGGTCGACGGCCTGCAGCCCGGCCAGGTCGCGGTCATCGAGAACCTGCGCTTCAACCCCGGCGAGACCTCCAAGGACGACACCGAGCGCGGAGAGTTCGCCGACCGGCTCGCCGCCCTCGCCGATGTGTACGTGGGTGACGGCTTCGGCGCCGTGCACCGCAAGCATGCCTCCGTGTACGACCTCCCGGCCCGCCTGCCGCACTACGCCGGCTACCTCATCGCCACCGAGGTCGGCGTCCTGAAGAAGCTCACCGAGGACCTCAAGCGGCCGTACGTCGTCGCCCTCGGCGGCGCCAAGGTCTCCGACAAGCTCGCCGTCATCGACCAGCTGCTCGGCAAGGCCGACCGGCTGCTCATCGGCGGCGGCATGGCGTACACCTTCCTCAAGGCCAAGGGGTACGAGGTCGGCATCTCGCTCCTGCAGGAGGACCAGATCCCGGCCGTCCAGGAGTACATCGAGCGCGCCGAGAAGACCGGCGTCGAACTGGTCCTGCCGGTCGACGTCCTCGTCTCCACCGAGTTCCCGGACCTGAAGACCAAGGCCCCGGCCAACCCGACGGTCGTCGCTGCGGACGCGATCCCGGCCGACCAGGAGGGCCTGGACATCGGTCCGGAGACCCGCAAGCTCTACGCCTCGAAGCTCGCCGACGCGGCCACCGTCTTCTGGAACGGCCCCATGGGCGTCTTCGAGCACCCCGACTACGCCGAGGGCACCAAGGCGGTCGCCCAGGCCCTCGTCGACTCCCAGGGCTTCACCGTGGTCGGAGGCGGCGACTCCGCCGCGGCCGTCCGCATCCTGGGCTTCGACGAGTCGGCATTCGGACACATCTCGACCGGCGGTGGCGCCTCCCTCGAGTACCTCGAGGGCAAGACGCTCCCCGGCCTCGCCGCACTGGAGGACTGACCTCAATGACCACTCGCACGCCGCTGATGGCGGGCAACTGGAAGATGAACCTCAACCACCTCGAGGCCATCGCCCACGTCCAGAAGCTTGCCTTCGCCCTGGCCGACAAGGACTACGAGGCCGTCGAGGTCGCCGTCCTGCCGCCCTTCACCGACCTGCGCTCCGTGCAGACCCTGGTCGACGGCGACAAGCTCAAGATCAAGTACGGTGCCCAGGACGTCTCGGCGCACGACTCCGGCGCCTACACCGGAGAGATCTCCGGTCCGCTGCTGGCCAAGCTGAAGTGCACCTTCGTGGTGATCGGCCACTCCGAGCGCCGGCAGTACCACAACGAGACCGACGAGCTGGTGAACGCCAAGGTCAAGGCCGCTTTCAAGCACGGTCTGACCCCGATCCTGTGCGTCGGGGAGGAGCTGGAGGTCCGTGACGCGGGCAACCACGTCACGCACACGCTCGCCCAGGTCGAGGGCGGTCTCAAGGACGTCCCGGCCGAGCAGGTCGAGTCGATCGTGATCGCGTACGAGCCCGTCTGGGCCATTGGCACCGGCAAGGTCTGCGGCGCCGACGACGCCCAGGAGGTCTGCGCGGCGATCCGCGGCAAGATCGCCGAGCTGTACTCGCAGGACGTGGCCGACCAGGTACGCATCCAGTACGGCGGCTCGGTGAAGGCCGGGAACGTCGCCGAGATCATGGCCAAGCAGGACATCGACGGCGCCCTGGTGGGCGGTGCCTCGCTGGACGCGGACGAGTTCGTCAAGATCGTGCGGTTCCGCGACCAGTAAGTATGCGTCGGCGGCGATCCGTCGTACCCTTGCGGGGCCGAAGCTGTTATTTGGATCGTGAAGCTTCAATAAAAGCGTCGGCCCCGTCGTCCATCCGAATCCGAGGAAGTTGGTCCAGCCGTGGTTTTGGGGTTCTCGATCGCCCTGATCGTCTTCAGCCTGCTGCTGATGCTGCTGGTGCTGATGCACAAGGGAAAGGGCGGCGGCCTCTCCGACATGTTCGGCGGCGGCATGCAGTCCTCCGTCGGCGGCTCCTCGGTCGCCGAGCGCAACCTCGACCGGATCACCATCGTGGTGGGTCTGCTCTGGTTGGCGTGCATCATCGTCCTCGGCATCCTGATGAAGGTCAAGGGCTAGGGTCGGCCGACACCGGCAGACCGCACATAAAGCACGTAACGCCCCATGTTCGGTACGGGTCTTCGGACGCGGCCTATCATGGGGCTTGCGTCTGGGGGCGGGGGTAACTCCCATCACTGGACGCGCGTTGGGCCTTACGTAGACTGAGGCGCTCGCAGCGAAGCGAAACGCCGACTCGCTTCGCGGCACCATCACGCAGGGAGTTACACCGTGGCAAGTGGCAACGCGATCCGAGGAAGCCGGGTCGGGGCGGGGCCGATGGGCGAGGCCGAGCGCGGCGAGTCCGCGCCGCGTCTGCGCATCTCCTTCTGGTGCTCCAACGGACACGAGACGCAGCCGAGCTTCGCCAGCGACGCGCAGGTTCCCGACACCTGGGACTGCCCGCGCTGCGGCTTTCCGGCCGGGCAGGACCGGGACAACCCGCCGGACCCGCCGCGCACCGAGCCCTACAAGACGCACCTCGCGTATGTGCGGGAGCGGCGCAGCGACGCGGACGGTGAGGCGATCCTCGCCGAGGCGCTCGCCAAACTGCGGGGCGAAATCTAGGAGTTGTGGTTCGGCCGGACACCGAGGGGTGTCTGGCCGGAGCTGTTTTCACCCTCCGGCGGCAGAACGCCTCCGGCCCGATTGTCAGTGGTGCCCTCTACGGTTTGTGCATTGGCGCATCGTGAGGGGGAGTCGTGGCGACGGTCGAGGTGGCGGGCGTGCGTGCGCCCGGATGGCGCGGGGGGTTCGGGCGGCTGTGGACCGCCGCCGTGGTCTCCCGGTTCGGGGACGCGCTGCGTACGGCCGCGCTGCCCCTGCTCGCTGCCGGTCTCACGGACGAACCGCTCGTCGTCGCCTCCGTCACCGCCTGCGGCTATGTTCCATGGCTGCTCTTCGGGCTGCTCGGCGGCGCCGTGGCGGACCGGGTGGACGGGCGGCGGGCGATGTGGGCCGTGGACACCGTACGGGGTCTGCTCGTCGCCTGTTTCGCGCTTGCCGTGGGGCTCGGACACGCGTCGATCCCGCTGCTGCTCGTGCTCGCCTTCTCGCTCACCACCCTGCAGACCCTCTTCGACAACGCCTCCACGGCCCTGCTGCCCTCCTTGGTGGACTCCGAGGTCCTGGGCAGCGCCAACGCCCGGCTGATGACGGGACAGCAGCTCGCGGGCGGACTGCTGGCAGGCCCGTTCGTGCCGCTGCTGCTGACGGCCGGGGCCTTCATGCCGTTCGTGGCCGACGCGAGCACATATCTGGTGGCCGCCGCCCTCGTGGCCTCCCTGCGCATACGGCCGCCCGAGCGGGCGCCACGCCCGGCCTGCAGCACCCTGAGAGCCGAGATCGGCACAGGCCTGCGCGCACTGTGGCGCGACCGGGCGCTGCGGGCGGTCTGCGTGGCCACACTGCTGTGCAACATCGGCATGGGCGCCCTGATCGCCACACTGGTGCTGCACGTGACGCGCTGGCTGCACGCCGGCAACGCGGGATACGCGGCCGCGATGACGGCGTACTCGGCCGGCAGCCTCGCCGGCGGCTTCGTCGCCCAGCGGATCGCGCGCCGCACCGGACGGGTCCGCGCGCTGCTCGTCGCCGGAGCTGTCCAGACGGCGTCCCTGCTGTTCATGGGGACCGTCCGTCGGCTGGACGCCCTCCTCGTGGGCATGCTTCTGCTCGGCGCCATGAACATGGTGTGGAACGTCAACCAGGTCACGCTGATGCAGCAACGCAGCCCCGAGTCCATGGTGGGCCGCATTGCCTCCGCCTTCCGTACGGCCTCGACATCCGGAGCGCCGCTCGGCGCCCTGCTCGGCGGCGTCGTGGCACGGACGTACGGGTGGAACGGGCCGGCGCTGCTCGCGGCCGCGCTCTTTGCGCTCGCCGTCACCTCGTTGATAACCGTACGCAAGCCGGACGTACCTGTTGTTGCACCGCAGGACGGCGCGACGGCGGGTCACCTCACGCCCTGATCAATTAGGTTGGGACCGGCAGCGGGGCGAGGCACGCAGCAGCACAGGCAAGGAAGAAGGCAGAAGTCCTAGATGAACGCAGACAGCCGTACCAGGCTCAACCAGACGCCGGAGTGGACCGCTCTGGCCAAGCACCGTGAGGAGCTCGGCGAGGTGCAGCTGCGCGACCTGTTCGCGGCTGACCCCGGGCGCGGCAGCGGGTACGCCCTCCAGGTCGGCGATCTGCACGTCGACTACTCCAAGCACCTGGTCACCGACGAGACGCTGCGGCTGCTGCGCGAGCTGGCCGCCGCGCGGGACGTGTCCGGCCTCAGGGACGACATGTTCCGCGGCGAGAAGATCAACACCACGGAGAACCGCGCGGTCCTGCACACCGCGCTGCGCGCCCCGCGCGACGCGGTGATCGAGGTCGACGGGGAGAACGTCGTCCCCGCAGTGCACGCCGTGCTGGACAAGATGGCCGACTTCTCCGACCGCGTCCGCTCGGGCGAGTGGACCGGTCACACCGGCAAGCGCATCAAGAACGTGATCAACGTCGGCATCGGCGGCTCCGACCTGGGCCCGGCGATGGCGTTCGAGGCGCTGCGCTCCTTCACCGACCGCGATCTGACGGTCCGCTTCGTGTCGAACGTGGACGGCGCCGACCTGCACGAGGCCGTACGGGACCTGGACCCGGCGGAGACGCTGTTCATCATCGCCTCCAAGACATTCACCACGATCGAGACGATCACCAACGCGACCTCGGCCCGCTCCTGGCTCCTGACGGAGCTGAAGGCCGGTCAGGAGGCCGTCGCCAAGCACTTCGTGGCCCTGTCGACGAACGCCGAGAAGGTCACCGAGTTCGGCATCGACGCGGCCAACATGTTCGAGTTCTGGGACTGGGTGGGCGGCCGTTACTCGTACGACTCGGCGATCGGCCTGTCCCTGATGATCGCCATCGGCCCGGACCGCTTCCGGGAGATGCTCGACGGCTTCCACACCGTCGACGAGCACTTCCGCACCGCGCCCGCCGAGTCCAACGTGCCGCTGCTGCTGGGCCTGCTGGGCATCTGGTACGGCAACTTCCACGACGCCCAGTCGCACGCCGTGCTGCCGTACTCGCACTACCTGTCGAAGTTCACCGCCTACCTCCAGCAGCTGGACATGGAGTCCAACGGCAAGTCGGTGGACCGCGACGGGCAGGAGGTCGACTGGCAGACCGGGCCGGTGGTGTGGGGCACCCCGGGCACCAACGGGCAGCACGCCTACTACCAGCTCATCCACCAGGGCACAAAGCTGATCCCGGCGGACTTCATCGGCTTCGCCGAGCCGGTCGCCGATCTGCAGCCCGGGCTGGTCGCCCAGCACGACCTGCTGATGGCCAACTTCTTCGCCCAGACCCAGGCGCTGGCCTTCGGCAAGACCCCGGACGAGGTGCGTGCCGAGGGCGTGCCCGAGGAGCTGGTGGCGCACAAGACGTTCAAGGGCAACCACCCGACGACGACGATCCTCGCCAAGGAACTGACCCCGTCGGTGCTCGGCCAGCTCGTCGCTCTGTACGAGCACAAGGTGTTCGTCCAGGGCGCGGTCTGGAACATCGACTCCTTCGACCAGTGGGGCGTCGAGCTGGGCAAGGTGCTCGCCAAGCGCGTCGAGCCCGCGCTGACCGAGGGCACCGAGGTCGCAGGCCTCGACGAGTCGACGAAGGCCCTTGTGGCCAAGTACCGGGAGCTGCGCGGCCGGCAGTGAGTCCGGGCGCGGTGAGGCGGGCGGCACCCGGCCGCCTGCCTCCCGCGGGCTTTCGCGTGTTCTGTGGGTTCCGGCGCGTCCCGCGTTCTTTGCGGGTTTCGGCGTGTTCCCGTGTTCTCTGCGGGTTTCCGCGCGTCCCGCATTCTTTGCGGGTTTCGGCGTGTTCCGTGTTCTCTGCGGGTTCCCCCGCGTCCCGCGTTCTTTGCGGGTTTCCGCGTGTTCCGCGTGTTCCGCGTGTTCCGCGTGTTCCGCATGTTCCGCATGTTCCGCATGTTCCGCATGTTCCGCGTGGTTCCGTTCTGTTCCGCGTGTTCCGCGTGTTCCGCGTGTTCCGCGTGTTCCGCGTGTTCCGCGTGTTCCGCGTGTTCCGCGTGTTCTGTGGGTTCCCGCGCCCCCTCGTTCTCCGTGGGCTGCTCCGGATTCCCGCGCCTCCGCGCCGCCATCCCGCAGTGCTTCGCGGACCACTGCCGAAGCCGCCCCTGTCGCGTTCCGCTCAGGCCACCGCGCTCAAGGTGTCCGCGAGCCGGCGGCGCGCCGCGCGGGCCGCGGGCAGGGCGGCGAGGGCGGCGGCGCCGAGTACGGCGGCGGCCCCGAACAACAGCAGGAGGGCGGGGGAGGGGCCCTGGGCCAGCCCGGCGCCGATACCGCTGGACCGGCCCTGGGCGTCGATCAGCCAGTGGGCGAGGGGAATCCCCAGCGCCGTGCCGACACAGACCGCGGCCAGGGCGGTGCAGGCGGTGGCCGTGACGGTGATCGCGGTGATCTGCCGCGGGGTCAGTCCGATCGCCTTGAGCGCCAGCAGATCGCGCTCGCCCTCGCGGACGGTGCCGCCGATCGCGGTCAGCAGTTCGACCATCCCGATGAGCGCGAGGACGGCGATCAGTCCGACGACGACGCCGCGCAGCGGCGAGAGCCCGTCCGCGGGGTTCGTCACCGGGTGCACGTCCAGATGTCCGCGGGCGGCCTTGGCCAGCTCCCGGGCGACCTCGTGCGGGTCGGCACCGGGACGGAGGGTGAGCTGGTAGAGGGTGGGACGCAGCCCCGGGTCGTTCTCGCGGAGGGTGTCGAGCGAGGTGGAGATGACCCGGCCCGCGTTCTCCGGCTCGATACTGCGGCCCACGATGTGCAGGATCTGCGGCTGCTCGCCGACCGTCATCCGTACCCAGTCGCCGACGCGCACGCCCAGCAGGTCGAGCAGCCCCTGACCGGCCACCGCCTCGTCGCGGTCCCGGGCGGGGCGACCCTCGGCCAGGGCGTAGGGGTAGGGGTCCTGGCGGGTGCCCAGTCCGCGCAGGGCGATCGTGGCCGTCTGCCCCGGGACCAGAGCGGCCACCTCGACCCCCGGGTAGGCGGCGGCGACCTGCGGATTGTCCTTCAGCAGGGAGCGGGCGGCGGTGTCGCCGAGGCCGCCGTCGGGGCGGACGGTGAGAGCGGCCGCGAGGCCGACCTGTTCGGGCCGGCTGTGGAAGCGGTCGATGGTGGTCCATGCGCTCATCGCCACCACCATCAGCAGCAGCGGCAGGGCCAGCCGGGCCACGGTGGCCAGTGACCTGGGACGGCGCGAGAACGCCTTGTGCCAGCCCAGGACCAGCGCGGGCGGCAGTCGCAGGCCGAGGGCCCGGCGTGCGACGCCCGCCAGGGGCCCGCCGGCCGGTGCCGCAGCCCGCGCCACCGGCACCGGAGGCACCCGTCCCGCCCGCCAGGCCGCGAGCCCGGTGGTGGCGGCGATGAACAGCACCGCGCCCACCGGTATCGCGAACAGCGCCACGGTGTGCCCCGGCAGCCCGTGCCACACCCCCACAGCGTCCCCGAGTCGCCCCGGGACCCGGCTGCCCAGCCCCTGGGTGAGCGCGGCCCCGGCCACGGCGCCCAGCAGGGCGTACGCGATGTGCTGGAGCAGGAAGATCCGGACGACCTGGCCGGGTGTGAAGCCGATGGCCTTCAGCACCGAGATGTCCCGCAGATGCCCGCGGATACGGGTGCCGATCGCCCCGTGCACGGCGAACCCGGCGGCGACCAGCGCGCCCAGTCCGAACAGGCCGAGGACCTGACCCAGCAGGCGGTTGTCGCCCTGCGCCTCGGCCCGCGCCTGCTGCCAGGTCGAGACTTCGCTGACCGCTCCCGCACCCAGCACGGTGACGGCGCGCTGGACGACGTAGTCCGTGTCAGCCGGGTCGGTCAGGCGCAGTCCGGTCACCTGGCCGCCGGGGTCGCGCAGGGCGGAGGGCAGCGCCCAGACGAGCCCCGGCTGTTCGCCCGGGCTGTAGCGGGGTTCGGCGCTGTCCGCGGTGCCCACGACGGTCAGTGTCCGGGCCGTTCCGGTCAGTGTCAGGGTGTCTCCGGGCTCTGCCAGCAGTGCCCGTGCGAGGCGGCTGTCCAGCACCACGCCGTCGGGGCGAGCGGGGTCCAGCCAGTGACCCGAGGTGAGCAGCGGTCGGCCGACGGACGGCAGCCGGGGTGTGCCCCGCAGCTCCACGGAGGCGCGGACGCCACGGGAGACGACGGTGGCGGACTCGGTGGGATAGGGGCCGGCGACGGACTCGACCCCGTCCAGACCGGCGAGTTTGCGGGCGTCGGCGGAAGGGCCGGTGTGGATCCACACGTGCGCGCCGCGGGCCTGAGTGAAGATCCGCTGCCAGGGGTTGGTCGCATACCCGAAGAGGGCGGTGGCCAGCAGCAGCGAGGTGACGATGCCGGCGGTGGCGAGCACGATGAACAGTGCCTCGCCGCGGTGCGTGCGCAGATCGGAGTGCGCCCAGCGCAGGGTGGCTCGCACGGCGTCAGCCCCTTGTCTCGCGCGGAGCGGGGCGGTTCGCGCCCGTTTCGTCGTGCACGCGGATCAGTCCTTCAGCTCCAGCACACCGGACGTCCCGGCCCTGCGTGACGGTGTGCCGTCCAGCTGCGCGTCGTCGACGATCCGGCCGTCGAAGAAGCTGATCACCCGGTCGGCGGCGCTGGCCAGCCGGGCGTCATGAGTGACCAGCACGATCGTCTGGCCGCGCTGGTGGAAGCGGGACAGCAGTCGCATCACCTCGCGGGTGCCCTTGCTGTCGAGGCTGCCCGCGGGCTCGTCGGCCAGGAGCAGGGGCGGATGGTTGACCAGGGCCCGGGCCAGCGCGACCCGCTGCTGTTCGCCGCCGGACAGCTCGCCCGGCATGCTGCGCTCCTTGCCCGCGAGACCCAGCTCGGCCAGCAGCTCCTCGCGCTCGGCGCGCGCCTGCTTCGGCGGGACACCGGCGAGCAGCGCGGGCAGCTCGACGTTGTCCGCGACCGACAGGTTGGACACCAGATTGAAGAACTGGAAGACGATGCCGATGCGCTTCCTGCGCTCCACGGCCCAGCGCGCCTCGGTGTAGGAGTCCGTGGACTCGCCGTCCAGCCGGATGCTGCCGCTGTCCGGTCGCTGCAGCCCGCCCAGCAGGTGCAGCAGCGTGGACTTTCCCGCGCCGGACGGGCCGGTGATGGCCACGAACTCGCCCCGGGTCACGCACAGATCGACTCCGCGCACCGCGTGGGCGGGCGCGCCCTCGCCGTAGTGGGTCTTGACGAGCCCTTCGGCGTGCAGCAGAGGAGTGGGGCTCTCGCTCACTCCAGCTCCTCCAGTTCCTCCTGGCACCGCTCCAGCCAGTCGAGGTCGGCCTGCAGGTGCAGCATCGCGCCCTCTATCAGCAGCTGGGCGACACGGTTGTCGCGGTCTTCGGCGGCGGCCAGCTTGGACAGGTCGCGCATGGTGTTGAGGTACTGGCGCCGCTGCTTGTTGATCAGGGCGATCTGATCGGCGAGACCGGTCTGCGGAGCGAGCGCCAGCTTCATGAAGAACTCGTCCCGCACCCGCGGGTCGTCCGTCGTCTCCTCGTACCAGGCGCGCAGCGCCTCCCGCCCGGCGTCGGTGAGGTGGTAGATCTTCTTGTTGGGCCGGCTGGACTGCTCGACCTCCTCGCCCTCGATCAGTCCCGACTTCTCGAGGCGGCCGAGGGTCACGTAGATCTGGCCGACGTTCGGCTGAGGGTACGCGGAGCCCAGCAGTTGCTCAAGGTCCTGCTTGAGCTCGTAGCCGTGGGCCGGGCCGCGCGCGAGGAGTGCCAGGAGGGGCAGGCGCACTCGTGCTGTCCTCCTCAGATCCTCGTATTGTGCTCCAGGCCCTAGTATCGCCCATACCTAACAGGTATACATGGCCTCTGACCCCGGGCGAAGGTGCCCGGTGCCGGTGTACAGGGAGGAACCTATGCGGTGGATCCACGCCGCCGGTAGGGGCCTCCTCGTCCTCGCCGTGGTCCTGACCGGTTACGTTGCCTCCGGCGCCCGCGCCGACGACGGGACCGTGGGTGGCCGCGGCCCTCTCACCCTGGCCACGGCAGGCGACCTCACCGGCTATCTCGGACCGCTGCTGGAGGGCTGGAACCGTACCCACCCCGGCGAGAAGGTCACCCTCGTCGAGCTCCCGGACTCCGCCGATGAGACGCACGCGCAGATGACCACCGACCTGCGCGGCGGAGACCGCAGCCGGTTCGACGTCCTCAATATCGACGTGGCCTGGACCTCGGAGTTCGCGGCGGCGGGCTGGATACGCCCGCTGCCGCGCGACCGCTTTCCGCTGAAGAGTTTCCTGCCGCCGGTCGTCGACACGGCGACCTACGACGGTCAGCTGTACGCGGTCCCGTACGTCACCAACGCCGGCCTGCTGCTGTACCGCGCGGACATCCTCGCCAAGGAGGGTGTGGCGCCGCCGCGCACCTGGGCCGAACTGGAACAGGACGCGAAGACGATCGCCCCGAAGTACGGACTCGACGGCTACGCGGGTCAGTTCCTGCCGTACGAGGGCCTCACCGTCAACGCGGCCGAGGCGGTGTACTCGGCGGGCGGCACGATCCTCGGCGACGAGGGCGAGCGCGTCACCGTGAACTCGGCCGCGGCCCGCGAGGGCATCGGGTTCCTCGCCCGTGGCGTCCGCGAGGGCTGGATACCCAGGAAGGCGCTGACGTACAAGGAGGAGGAGTCCAAACAGGCGTTCCAGGACGGCCACTTGCTCTTCCTGCGCAACTGGCCCTACGCGTACGTCGTCGCCTCCGCCAAGGGGTCCAAGGTCGCCGGGAAGATCGGCGCCGTACCGCTGCCGGGCCCGGACGGGCCGGGGACCAGCGTCCTCGGCGGTTCCAATCTGGCGGTCAACACACACGCGCGGCATCCCGAGTCGGCCGCACGCCTGATCGCGTACCTCACCAGCGAGCGCGTGCAGCGCCAGGTCCTCACGCGCGGCGCACTGCCGCCCGTACGCGCCTCGCTCTATGACGATCCCGGGCTGGTGCGGGAGTTCCCGTATCTGCCGACCCTGCGCGCGAGTGTCCTCGCCGCCGCGCCGCGCCCCAAGAGCCCGCGCTACGACCAGGTCAGCCTGGCGGTTCAGGCGGTCGTCCACGACGCGCTGACCGGGCAGGAGACGCCCGAGTCGGCGGTACGACGGCTGGCGCGCGAGCTCGCAGCGATCTCCCACCGCTAGGCCAGTCCTAGTTACTTGTTAGGTAACGCGGACATCTCATCTCTGTCGATGCTGGCCCAATAAATGCGGACATAGCGGACCAACTCTTCGGTAGCTTCTGCCTGTTCGTTGACACTCTCTCGACATACCTACTTAACATGCATGCATAACAGCTGGCCCCATCCGGGCCTTCCAGCACGCACAGACAGGTCTCCGGGGTGAGTCTCAAGCGCATCCACACCCGCCGCTGGTGGCGCGACGCAGTGATCTACCAGGTGTACGTCCGCAGCTTTCTGGACAGCACCGGCGACGGCATCGGCGATCTGGCCGGGGTCAGGGCCGGGCTGCCGTACCTCAAGAAGCTCGGCGTCGACGGGATCTGGCTGAGCCCCTTCTATCCCTCGCCGCAGCACGACCACGGCTATGACGTCGCCGACTACTGCGACGTCGACCCGCTCTTCGGCGACCTCGCCGAGTTCGACCTGCTGATGGCGGCCGCCCGGCGGCTCGGCATCAAGGTGCTCCTGGACATCGTCCCCAACCACTGCTCCGGCGAGCACCCGTGGTTCCGCGAGGCGCTCGCCTCGGCTCCCGGCAGCGCGGCCCGTACCCGCTTCCACTTCGCCGACGGACGCGGACCTGACGGCTCCGAGCCCCCCAACAACTGGCACTCCATGTTCGGCGGCCCGGCCTGGACCCGTGTCACCGAGGCGGACGGCCGCCCCGGCCAGTGGTACCTGCACATGTTCACGCCGGAGCAGCCCGACTGGAACTGGCGCGACCCCGAGGTCGCCGCCCACTTCGAGCACGTCCTGCGCTTCTGGCTGGACCGGGGGATCGACGGCTTCCGCATCGACGTCGCCGCCGGCCTCTTCAAGCACCGGGACCTGCCCGACTCCCCGGACCCCGAGGCCGACGCCCGCACCCGCGACTCGGTCAACCCGCTCGCCTGGAACCAGCCCGAGGTGCACGAGGTGTGGCGCCACTGGCGTGCGGTGTGCGAGGAGTACACGGCACGCGACGGCCGCGAGCGCCTGCTGGTCGGCGAGGTCTCCGTCCCCACCGCCCGCGAACACGCCCAGTACGTCCGCCCGGACGAGCTCCACCAGGCCTTCTTCTTCGACCTGCTCAGCGCACCCTGGAACGCCGACGCCTTCCGCAAGGTCATCTCCGAGGCCATGCAGGACATAGCCGATACCGGCTCCACGGTCACCTGGGTCCTCAACAACCACGACCAGGTCCGCACCGTCACCCGCTACGGCGAACCGGCCACCGAGGGCAGCGGCCTCGGTGCCGCCCGCGCCCGTGCCGCCGCGCTGCTGATGCTGGCGCTGCCCGGGGCCGCGTACATCTACCAGGGCGAGGAACTGGGCCTGCCCGAGGTCGTCGACCTGCCCGACGACGTGCTCACCGACCCCATCTTCCGCCGCACCGGAAGCCGCGCCCGCATCCGCGACGGCTGCCGGGTGCCGCTGCCGTGGTCCGGGCAGGCCTCCCCGTTCGGCTTCACCTCCGGGGCCGAGGGCGCCAAGCCATGGCTGCCGCAGCCGGAGTGGTTCGCCGAGCACGCCACCGACCGCGCCCTCGCCGACACCCGCTCCTTCTGGCACCTGTACCGCGACGGCCTCCAACTGCGAGCCGCGCTGCCCCAGCTGGGCGAGGGCTCCCTCCGCTGGCTGGACACCCCGCCCGGCGTCCTCGGCTTCGTCCGCGGCGACGGTCTCGTCTGCGCCGTCAACTTCACCACGGCCCCCACACCCGCGCCGGTCTCCGGCACGCCCCTGCTGTCCAGCGGCCCATGCCCGGCCGGGGTTCTCCCCGGCTCCACGGCCGCCTGGTGGATCAGTGACGGCACCGACCTCTGAACCACCGGGACCCCTGAGAAAGACCCCGAGAGAGACCCGAGAAAGACCCGAGAAAGACCCCCAGCTCCGTCAACTCCCAACTCCCCGAAGGGACATCAACGATGATGCGAGGACGTACCACCCTGCTCACCGGCTGCACCGCCCTCACCCTGGCGCTCGGCGCGACCGCCTGCGGCGGCGGCCCGGTCTCCGCCGGCGGCGGAGACAAGTCGCTCAGCGGCCAGACGGTCACCGTGGCCGGTGTCTGGTCCGGCAGCGAGCAGAAGAACTTCCAGAAGGTGCTGGACGCCTTCACCGCGAAGACCGGCGCCAAGACGCAGTTCGTGTCCACCGGCGACAACGTCTCCACCGTCGTCGGCAGCAAGATCGAGGGCGGCAACGCCCCCGACGTCGTGATGGTCCCGCAGGTCGGCGTGCTCCAGCAGTTCGCGAAGAAGGGCTGGCTCCAGCCGCTGTCGGGGACTGCCGAGCAGACGGTCGACGCCGACTTCGCCCCCGTATGGAAGAAGTACGGCAGCGTCGACGGCAAGCTGTACGGCCTCTACTTCAAGGCCGCCCACAAGTCGACCGTCTGGTACAGCCCGGACGCCCTCACGCAGGCCGGGGTCAAGCCGCCGAAGACGTACGACGAGATGCTGAAGGCCGGGCACACCGTCTCCGACTCCGGCCTCGCCGCGTTCGCGGTCGCCGGCGAGGACGGCTGGACGCTCACCGACTGGTTCGAGAACATCTACCTCTCCCAGGCCGGCCCCGAGAAGTACGACGCCCTCGCCGCCCACACACTGAAGTGGACCGACGCGAGCGTGGTCAAGGCGCTCACCACACTCGGCAAGCTCTTCAAGGACAAGCAGCTGATAGCCGGCGGCCAGAAGGAGGCCCTGAACACCGACTTCCCGGGCTCCGTCGAGAAGGTCTTCGGCCCCAAGCCCGAGGCCGGCATGGTCTACGAGGGCGACTTCGTCGCCGGGGTCGCCCACGACCAGTTCGGGAAGACCATCGGGAAGGACGCGAACTTCTTCCCGTTCCCGTCGGTCGACGGCGGCACGGCGCCGGTCGTCAGCGGCGGCGACGCGGCGGTCGTGTTGAAGGACGGCAAGAACTCCAAGGCCGGGATGAAGCTCCTGGAGTACCTGGCGACCCCCGAGGCGGCTGCCGTGTGGGCGAAGGCGGGCGGCTTCCTGTCCCCGAACAAGAAGCTCGACCTCGCCTCCTACGGCGACGACGTCACCCGTGCGACCGCCAAGTCCCTTGTCGACACCGGGGATTCGGTCCGATTCGACATGTCCGACCAGGCGCCGGCGGCGTTCGGCGGCACCAAGGGCGCCGGTGAATGGAAGCTCCTGCAGGACTTCCTGCGCGACCCGTCCGACCCGAAGGGGACCGCGGCCAAGCTGGAGGACGCGGCGGCCAAGGCGTACCAGGGCTGACCTGCCATGACCGCCACCACGCTCGTGAAGGACGCGAGCCCCCCGCCCGTCGCGCACGCCGGCCACGCTCGGCGCACGCGACGGCGCGGGCGGATCATCGCGCTGCTCTTCGTCTTCCCCGCGCTGCTCCTGCTCGGCGCCCTGGTCGTCTACCCGGTGCTGTTCTCCGTCGGCCGCAGCTTCTTCGACGCCTCAGGCACCCGGTTCGTGGGCGGCGACAACTACGCCGAGATGTTCCGCGACCCGGCGACGCTCAAGGCGATCCGCAACACCACCATCTGGGTCGTCGTGGCCCCGGCCCTGCTGACGGGCCTGGGCCTGATCCTGGCCGTCCTGGTGGAGAAGGTCCGCTGGGCGACGGCGTTCAAGCTGCTGCTGTTCATGCCGATGGCAGTGTCCTTCCTCGCCGCGGGCATCATCTTCCGGCTCGCCTACGACGAGGACCCGCACAAGGGGGTCCTGAACGCCGCCGTGGTCTCGGTCCACGAGGCCTTCGAGGGGACGTCGTCGTATCCGACGGCTCGGGCCCGCGTCGGACAGGGGCTGACCCCGGACGGCGACGGCTCGTACCGGACGAGTGCGAGTGTCTCGCCGGGGGACTCGGTGGCGCTCGCCATGGTCGGCGTACTGCCCAAGGACCTGCCCAAGGGGGCCGAGCCCGCGTATGCGGCGGCCGGACGCAAGGCGGCCCCCGACGAGCTGCGCGGGGTCGTCTACCTGGACTTCACGCCCGGTGGGGGAGGACGGCCCGGTCAGGTCGACCGGCGGGAGAGCGGACTGCCCCGGATGAAGGTCGAGGCCGTGCGCGGCGGCCGGACCGTCGCGAGCACGACGACCGCGTCCGACGGCTCCTTCCGCTTCTCGGGACTGGACTCGGGCACGTACACGGTGAAGCTCCCGGCGTCGAACTTCGCGCCGCCGTACCAGGGCGTCTCCTGGCTCGGGCCGACGCTGGTCACTCCGGCGATCATCGGGGCGTACCTGTGGATCTGGACCGGCTTCGCCATGGTGCTGATCGGCGCGGGCCTCGCGACCCTGCCGCGGGACGCGCTGGAAGCGGCGCGGATGGACGGGGCGAACGAGTGGCAGATCTTCCGGCGGATCACCGTCCCGCTGCTCGCACCGGTGCTGACCGTGGTCTTCGTGACCCTGGTGATCAATGTGATGAAGGTCTTCGACCTCGTCTACATCATCGCGCCCGGGCCGGTGCAGGAGGACGCGACCGTGCTCGCGACACAGATGTGGCTGGTGTCCTTCGGCGGCGGCAACAACCAGGGGCTCGGCAGCGCGCTCGGAGTGCTGCTCCTGCTGCTGGTGATCCCCGCGATGGTCTTCAACGTCCGCCGTTTCCGAAGGAGTCAGCGATGAACGCGGTCAGGCGCGGCCTGGGCAACGGGCTGGTGCAGGCCTTCCTCGTGGTGATCGGCCTGATCTGGCTGACCCCGCTGGCGGGGCTGTTCGTCTCGTCGCTTCGGTCGGCGGCGGACACGGCGAAGGGTGGCTGGTGGACGGCACTGGCGAGCCCCGGGCAGCTGTCCTTCGACAATTACTCGGCGCTGCTGAAGAACGCCGGGATCACACAGGCGTTCTGGAACACGGTGCTGATCTCGGTGCCCGCGACGACCCTGGTCGTCGTCATCGCGGCGCTCGCCGGATACGCGTTCGCGTGGCTGGACTTCCCGGGGCGCGAGCCGCTCTTCCTGGTGGTGGTGGCGTTGCTGGTGGTGCCCGTGCAGATCGGGCTGCTGCCGGTCGCCAAACTCTTCGGGCAGCTGGGGCTGTTCGGCACGATCCCGGGCGTCGTCCTCTTCCATGTGGCCTACGGTCTGCCGTTCGCGGTGTTCCTGCTGCGGAACTACTTCGCCGAGATGCCGAAGGAGATGCTGGAGGCGGCGCGGATGGACGGGGGCAGCGAGTGGCGCATCTTCACGCGGCTCGTCCTGCCCGTGGGGCGGCCCGCCATCGCCAGCCTCGCCATCTTCCAGTTCCTGTGGGTGTGGAACGACATGCTGGTGGCGCTGTTGTTCGCGGACAGTTCGTCACAGCCGTTGACCGTGGAACTCCAGTCGCAGATACGGCAGTTCGGCAGCAATATCGATGTGCTGGCGCCCGGGGCGTTCCTGTCGCTGATCGTGCCGGTGGTTGTGTTCTTCGCGTTCCAGCGGCACTTCGTGCAGGGGGTTATGGCGGGGTCGGTGAAGTAGGGGTGGGCGCGGGGTTGTTTCGCCCCCGCCACCCCTGCCCTTCCCGTCCTCCAGGGGCTCCACCCCTTCGACCCGCGCCAGGGGGCTCCGCCCCCTGGACCCCTCGCGGGGCTTCGCCCCAAACCCCGTTCGGGGGTCAGCCCCTGGACCCTCGGCGGGGAGTGCGTCCCCTGGACCCCTCGCGGGGCTCCGCCCCTGGACCCCGTTCGGGGGTCAACCCCCGGACCCCCGCTCCTCAAACGCCGGAGGGGCTGATATTTCAGCCCGTCGTGGGGGTCCCCCTGCTCGAGCGAAGCCGAGGGCTTGGGGGAGTTTGACGACGAGGCGTACAGGCCGACAGCGGTGGGCTGGGGGCGGCAGCCCCCAGGGACGGGACGGGTAGGGGCGGCGGGGGCGAGAAATCCCCCGCCGCC
>NZ_JBEOZU010000098.1:0-31343 GCF_040298185.1 Streptomyces sp. NPDC001634
AGTCGGGCATGCCCGCCCCTGTACCCCACTCTATCCGGCGGGGGGGGGGGGGCGGGCGGGGGGCCGGGGGGCGCGGTGGGGCTCCTGGTTTCGGTTTACGGGGGGGGGGCGGGCGGGGGGGTGGCCCGCCCCCCCACCAAAAGGGGTGAACGGTCGTAACTTTCGCGCACAGACCGCGTTCGGTCGCGCTAGGAGATCAAACAGTCACGTTTCGTTGCATGTGTGGCGGCCGGTCCTCGAACCGGCCGCCGCACGGCGGGCTCACGCCGCCGCCGGCTCCCTCCGCGCCGTGCGCCGCTCGGCCGCGACCACGGGATCGAGCGCCGGTACGGCGGCCAGGAGCTGCTGCGTGTACGGGTCCCGGGGCGCCTCGTACACCTCGTCGGAGGGACCGTACTCGACGATCCGCCCCTGGCGCATCACGGCGACGCGGTCGCTGACCTGACGTACCACGGCGAGGTCGTGGGCCACGAAGACGAGCGCGAGCCCGAGTTCGCGCTGCAGTTCGCCCAGGAGGGCGACGACCTGCGCCTGGGTGGTGACGTCCAGCGCGGACACCGGCTCGTCGCAGACGATGACGCGCGGGTCGGCGGCGAGGGCCCGCGCGATGCCGATGCGCTGACGCTGGCCGCCGCTGAACTCGTGGGGATAGCGGTCGTAGTGCGCCGCGTCGAGTCCCACGCGCTCCAGCAGTTCGCGCACGCGGCCCCGGATGCGTTCCTCGTCCGTCCCCCGCTCTCGGCTTCGCTCGAGCGGGGGGACCTCCGTCCCGCGCGCCCGCAGCGGGTCGGCGATGGACTCGCCCACGCTGCGTCTGGGGTTGAGGGAGGAGACGGGGTCCTGGAAGACCATCTGCACAGCCGGGCTCACGCCGGACCGTACAGCGCCCTCGTGGCGGACCTCGCCTGACGTGGGCTCCAGAAGCCCGACCAGCATCCGCCCCAGGGTGGTCTTACCGCTGCCGCTCTCGCCCACGATGCCGAGGGTCTCGCCGCGCCGGACCGTCAGCGACACGTCGTCCACGGCGGCGAACCTCCGCCTGCCGCGGCCGAATTCACGCCGCAGCCCCCTTGCCTCGATCACGACCTCGCCGGACGCGGCGCCCCCGGGGATCCGGGGAACGTCGATACGCGGCACCGCGTCCAGCAGTTCCCGTGTGTACTGCTCGTGGGGCCCTCCCAGCACCGTGGCGACCGCGCCGTGCTCGACGGCCTTCCCGTGCCGCATGACGAGCACCTCGTCGACGCTCTCGGCGGCGACGCCCACATCGTGCGTGACCAGCAGCAGACCCATCCCGGTCTCCTCCCGCAAGGTGTGCAGCAGGTCGAGGATCTGGGCCTGGACGGTCACGTCCAGCGCGGTGGTCGGTTCGTCGGCGATCAGCAGGTCGGGCTCACAGGCGAGCGCCATCGCGATCAGGGCGCGCTGGCGCATACCGCCGCTGAACTCGTGCGGGCGCGATCTCGACCGCCGTACGGCGTCCGGGATGCCGACCCGGTCCAGCACCTCGACGGCACGTGCGCGTGCCGCACGCCGGGAGGCGCGTGTGTGCACCCGGTACACCTCGGCGATCTGGTCGCCGATCGCGTAGTAGGGGTCCAGGGACGACAGCGGGTCCTGGAAGACCATCGCGGCCCTTGCGCCGCGCAGCCGCCGCAGTTCGTCGTCGGACGCCTGCTGTACGTCGGTGCCGGCGACCCGGATCGAGCCGCCGACCCTGGCGCCGGTGCCGCGGTGCAGGCCCAGCAGGGCGGAGGCGACGGTGGACTTGCCGGAGCCGGACTCGCCGACGAGCCCCAGCGCGGCGCCCCTCGCCAGCCGGAAGGAGAGGCCGTCGACGGCGCGCAGGTCGCCGAACTCCACCGAGAGGTCCGTCACTTCGACCAGCGGCGCCGTGGCAGCCTTGGAATCGCTCACGTCAGTACCACCCGTCGGTCGGCCACCGCGTACAGCACGTCCGCGACGGCGTTGGCGATGACCACGAAGAAGCCGATGATCAGGACCATCCCGACAACCACCGGGAGGTCGACGACGTTCACCGCGTGCACCAGCTCCTGTCCGATGCCGGGCAGTCCGAACAGCGTTTCGGTGAGCACGGCGCCGCCGACGGCCGATCCGAAGTTGTTGGCGTTCAGCGCGATGACCGGGGCGAGCGCACCGCGCAGCGCGTGCCGCCCGATGACCGAGCGCTCGCCCACGCCGTAGGCCCGGAAGGTGCGGATGTGGTCCTCGGCGAGGGTCTCCAGCATGGCCGCCCTGGTCAGACGGGCGAACGAGGCGGCCTCGATCAGGGCGAGCGAGAGCCACGGCAGCAGCAGGTTCCAGGCCCACTGCTCGGGGTCGTCGGAGAAATTGACGTACTGCGGGAACGGCAGCAGTTGCAGCTCGCCGCAGACGACGATCATCAGGATGAGTCCGATGACGAAGACGGGCGTGGCCGTGCCCGCCAGGGTGATGCCGGTCAGCACCCGCTCGGTGAGCCGGCCGCGTCGCCAGGCGGAGAGCATGCCGGTGCCCACGCCCAGGACGAGCCACAGAACCATGGCGCCGGACACGAGCGACAGGCTGACCGGGAGCTTGGCCAGGATGAGCTCGGTGACCTGCTGGTCGCTCTGGTAGGAGAGGCCGAGGCAGGGTGCCGGGCAGTGCGCCACCGACGTGCCCGTCGAGTAGTCCTGGCCGGCGAAGAGGCCTTCCAGGAAGTGCCAGTAGCGCAGGTAGAGCGGATCGTCGAGCTTCAGTTGCTGAGCGACCTGGTGCACCTGTTCCGGCGAGCAGCGCGGGCCACAGGTGATCTGGGCGACGTTGCCGGGGGTGACGTAGAAGACGACGTAGATGATCACCGAGATGGCGAGCAGGGTGATGGCGGCGCCGACGGCGCGGCGCAGCACGAATCCGCCGAAGCCGCTCATGCGGTGCCCTCCTTGCCGGCCTTGGCCTCGTGCCTGCGGCCCGTGCCGACGCGCAGCCGCGAGGCCGCGCGCGGGTCGAGCGCCGTGCGCACCCCGTCGCCGAGGACGGTCAGGGCAAGGACGGTGACGAACAGCGCGCCGGCCGGCAGCAGCAGGTACTGCGGCGCCGCCTGGTACCAGACGTCGGCGGCGGTGAGCATCTGTCCCCAGGACGGCGTCGGCGGTTTCACGCCCACGCCCAGGAAGGACAGGGCGGCCTCGACCGAGATGTTCATGGGGACGAGCAGCGCCGCGTACGTGATGACGGGCGCCGCGAGACCGGGCAGCAGCTCTCTGCGCGCGATCCGCCAGGTGCTCCAGCCGCTGAGCCGGGCGGCGGAGACATAGTCGAGCCCCTTCAGGGTGAGCGTCTGTGCGCGCACGATCTTCGCGATGTTGCCCCAGGCGATCAGGCCGATGACGAGGGTGACCAGGACGGGGCGCGGGAAGCTCGACGGCACGATGGCGAGCAGCGCCAGTGACATGATCATCAGTGGCATGGCGACGATGATGTCGGTGGCCCGGCTCAACAGTTGATCGACCCATCGGCTGCCCAGCGCGGAGGCGACACCGACCGCGACCCCGATGACGACCTGCACGACGGTGGCCGAGAGCGCAACGCCGAGCGACACCCGGGCCCCGTACAAGAGCCGCGCGAACAGGTCGCGTCCGGTCTGCGGTTCGACACCCAGCCAGTGGTCGCCGCTCATGCCGCCGAACGGCCCGACGGGCACGCCGCCGCGCGCCGAGTCGATGAGCGTCGGGTGGTACGTGGTCGGGTCCTGGCCCTCGATCGCGGTGAGCAGCGGCGCGGCGAGCGCGACCAGGACGAGCAGCGCGACGACGGCCGCCGCGACGAGGGCGGCGCGCTGCGCCCGCAGCCGTCGCCAGAACGGACGAGCCCCCGACGCCCCCGGGACGGGTGTGTCCGTCCCGGGGGCATGGGAGGCGACAAGTGCCTCGCTCACGGCGCTACTTCACCGCGACCTGGGAGATGTCCAGAACGCCGGTCCAGTCGCTGATCACGATGTTCCTGACGTCCTTGCCGTACAGACGCTTGTAGACCGGGTGGAACAGCGGCACGGTCAGGGCCTGCTCGCCGATCTTCTTGTCCAGTGCGCCCCAGCGCTCGGCAGCAGCGTCGAGATCCGTCAACTTGTTGATCGCGTCGATCTCGGCATTGACGGACGTGTCGTTCAGCAGGCCCGTGTTGAAGTTCGCGCCGTCCTTGACGATCTGCCGGCCGTCGAAGATCGGGGCGAGGAAGGGGCCGCCGGACGGCCAGTCGGCGCCCCAGTGCGCGAGGAAGAAGCCGGGCTCGGTCCTGACGCTGTGGATCTTGTCCTTGTAGTCGTTGTTCTCCAGGCCTTGGAGTTTGACCGTGATGCCGGCCTTCTTCAGGGCGTCCTGGATGGCGGTGGCGATCTCCGGGCTGGTCTCGAAGTTCTTGTCGTTGGAATGCGTGAGCGTGATCGTGAGCCCGTTCTGGTAACCGGCCTCCTTCAGCAGCTCCTTCGCCTTCTCCGGGTTGCCCGTGCTGCCCGCCGGGAAGAGGTCGTAGGGCGTGTAGCCGAAGGACTTCTGGTCGGGCAGGAAGGTGGTCGCGGGCTCGGCCAGGGAGGAGCCTCCGGCCGCGTTGACGACCGAGGAACGGTCGATGGCGTACGAGATAGCCTGCCGCACCTTGACGTTGTCGAACGGCTTGACCGTCGGGTTGAACGCGATGTAGTTCGTGTAGCCGAAGTGGCCGGTGCCGACGCGCGAGGCCAGCTCCTTGTCGCCCGTGACCTTGGCGAGTTCGGCCGGGCCGAGGTTGGTGTCCGTGGTGACCGCGGCCGCGTCCGCACCCTGGGACGCGGACAGCCGCTGGTTGATCACGGAGGAGTCGAGGCCCGAGCGCACGTCGATCTTGTCCGGGTACGCCTTGCGCTCGGCGTCCGTCGCGGCCGACCAGTACGTGTTGCGCTCCAGGACGAGCCGCTCACCGTCGTTCTGGTTCTCGACGATCTTGTACGGGCCGGACGAGACCGGGTGCTCCTCGTACTTCGTGCCGGTGTCCCTGGCCTTCGGGACGGGCGTGAACTGCGTCTGCGTGGCCAGGTAAGGGAACTCGCCCTCGGGCTTGTTCAGGTGGAAGACGATGGTTCGCTCGTCCGGGGTCTCGATCGCCGAGAGGCCCTTTTTGTCCTTGTACGGACCCTGGTAGTCCGCCGCGCCGACGAGCCAGTCCCTCAGGTAGGGGGCGCCGCCGGAGAGTTCGGGGGCGAAGGAGCGCTCGATGCCGTACTTGATGTCGGCCGAGGTGATCGGGGTGCCGTCCTCGTACTTGAGGCCCTTCTTCAGGGTGTACGTCCACACGGTCGCGTTCTCGCTCGGGCGCCCGGTGTCGGTGGCGAGGTCCGGGACCACCTTGGCGCCGGCCGCGCCGTTCTCGCGGTTGCGCGTGGTGAGTGTGCGGAAGACCAGGGAGGGCACGTTGCCGCCGCCGGAGGTGTACAGGCGCGCGGGGTCGAAATCCTGCTGAGGGTCGGAGTTCAGGACGGTCAGCGTGCCGCCCTTGTGCGGCGTGGAGTCGCCTCCGGAAGCCTTGACACCGTTGTCCTTCGGCCCGCAGGCGGAAGCACCCGCTGCCACGACCAGGCTGACGGACACCGCTGCCACGCGGCGCGCTATGACGGACGGTTGACGCATCGGAATGACGACCTCTCGAGGCGGTCTCGAATGACGAGACGGATTGACGAGGAGTGAGACGAAACGGGGCAGACGTCAGCCTCGGCGTCGAGTCGTCGAGAGCCGTGAACCGGTCAGCGATGCCAACGGGTCACGAAGAGGGTGAAGGTCGCGACGCGAACGCCTGGGGCGGGCGTCAGCGACAGAGGATGTCGGCCACGCAGAGCGAGGTCACACCGATGAGCGCCAGCTCGATGGCGGCGCGTGCGGAGGCGTGACGGGGCGACATGGGCAGAAATCCTGAACGAACTTTCTGCCCATGTCAATGTGACGAGAGCTCAGCCCGTCAACTCCCGGGATAGGGCCAGGGGTTGGGCAGACAGTGGATTCCGTCGTGGTCGAGGAATTTCGTCTGCTGCTGCATGACCGGGGCCAGTTCGCCGTCCTTGTCGCAGGTGACGTGACCGTGGCCGAGGCGGTGGCCGACCTCGTGGTTGATCAGCATCTGACGGTAGGCGTGAATCTTGTCACCGTACGTGGTCGAGCCCTGTGCCCAGCGGTAGGCGTTGATCATCACACGCTCGGTGGAGGCCGAGTCGCACGAGACGTTGTCCTCGGTCGTGTCGAGTCCGGACTTCTCGCACCAGGCGGCGGTGGTGCCGGGGCTGGCGAGCGTGATCACGAAGTCGGGCTTGCCGGAGTAGATGCGCTCGAAGGTGCGGGCGCCGTTGTGGGCCCAGCTGCGGTCGTCGTTGAGGGTTTTCTGCACGGCCTGCGCGAAGAGCTCGCCGTCGAGGCCGAGTCCCTGTTCCACGTCCACGCGGTAGGTGTACTTCCGTCCCGTGCCGGGTGCCTTGTCGAAGCCGGGGACGGCTGAGAATTTCCCCGAGCCCTTCAGCGTGGCGCTGAGCGGATACGTCTTGTCCATCGCCTGCTCGTACGTCAGCGGCGCCGCGCTCGGCGAGGTGGAGGGGGTCGGGCGGCCGCCGCCGCGGGTGGCAGGGCCGTGGGTGTCACGGGCCTGGCCGGTGGCGGACTCCGACCGGACCGTGGCTTTGCCCTGTCCGCCGACGACCTGGCCGGCGACGACGACCGCGAGCACGGTGGTGACGGCGGCGGCCGCGATCCCGGTGAACGTACGGCCCTTGCCGCTTGTCTTGCGCACCGCCTCGTCGGCCTCGGGCTCGGGCCCGCCTTCGGTCCCGTGCTCCGTCTCGGCGTCGCGGTCGCCGGTGAGAGGAGGGGCGTGGACGGCGGCGCCGGTGCGGCGGGGCGCGAAGACGTCGTCGTCCTCGTCGAAGGCGTCGAGGTAGTCCTGACGGGGGCCCCGCTGACGGGGTATTCGGGGCATGGCCGGCACGGCCTGGGACGCCCCCACGGGCACGGCGGCGCCCATCGACTCGCCCCAGCCACCACCGGCTTCGGGCTGCTGGGGGTGACCGCCGCGGACCCGGGGGGTGCCGTGGGCGGGGGTGCCGTCGGAAGGACGGGGCACGCCATGAGCGGGCGTGCCGTCGGCGAAACGGGGCATGCCGTGCGCCGGGGTCCCGTCCCCGAAACGCGGGACGCCGCGTGCCGGGGTCCCGTCCCCGAAACGCGGAACGCCCTGCGCCGGAGCCCCACCGGCAAAACGGGGCATCCCATGGGCGGGCGTGGCGTCGGGAAAGCCTGGCACCCCATGCGCCGGCGTACCGTCCGAAAAGCGCGGTACGCCACGTGCCGGCGTCCCGTCGGCCACACGCGGCACGCCACGTGCCGGAGTACCGTCCGCAAATCGCGGCACGCCACGTGCCGGAGTACCGTCCGGGAAACGCGCCGTGCCAGACACGGGAGAACCGCCCGGGAAACGCGGCACGCCACGAGCAGGAGTGCCGTCCGCAAAACGCGGCGCACCCCCCGCCGGAGTCCCCTCCGCAAAACGTGGGACGCCCCGCGCGGGCGTCCCGTCGGTCTGGTGTGGGACCCCCCTGGGCGGCGTGCCGCTCGGCGGGCGCCGGTGGTCGGTGGGTATGCCCGGAGGAACCGCCCCGGATGCCTGCACTCCAGGCGACGACGGGTCGGCCGGAGCCACCGGGCGGCGCGGCAGCGTGGCGCCGGAGGCCGCGGCGCGGAGCGCCGCCGTGTCCGCCTTCGATATGTCCGGCACCGCGCCTGTGTCGGTGTTCTTCCTGTCGCCCCGCCCCTTGCGGCTGTGACGTCCCACGCCGCGCCTCAGCTCCCCGCGCCCACGCCGCCGGACTCGCCATTCGCCGCGCCGCTCCCACGCAGGGGCTTCCCCCTTCGGTTGGCTCCAACGCCGTCGGCGACGTGCCCCATGCCGGACAACTCGCCTGCGTCCACGAGTAGTTCGCGGAACGCCGCGGCCACCACGTCCGGGTACTCCATCATCGCGACGTGCCCCGCATCGGGCAGGGCGACCAGCCTGGAGTCGCGGTAGGTGCGCGCCGCCCGCTGGGCCATGCGGAACGACACCAGCTGGTCCCGGCCTCCGTACACCAGGAGCGTCGGTGCGAGGACCCGCTCCGCCTGGCGCCACAGCCCGTGCTGCCCGCCCAGTGTGTAGGCGTCCACGATCCCGCGCGCCGAGCGTGCCATCGCGTCCCAGAAGTACGGCAGTTGAAGCCGTCGCTCCATCTCCTCGACCGCGTTGCGGAAACCTTCCGGCGTGACACGCCCGGGATCGCCGTAGCACAACGCCATCACTCCACGGACGCGCTGCTCGGCGGTCCAGCCCTTCGTGTACCGGGTGAACAGGGCGGCGACGCCGGGCAGCGCGAGCAGGCCCGTCGGGATCGCGCCGCGCTGCACGAAGATCTCCGGGAGCGCGGGCGAGACGAGTGTGAGCGTACGGACGAGATCGGGGCGTACCGCAGCCACGCGCGTTGCGATGGCGCCGCCCATCGAGTTGCCGAACAGATGGACCGGCCCGCGCCCGGCCGCGTCGAGATAGCGGATGACCGCGCGCGCGTGCCCGGTGATGGAGTAGTTGCCGTCGTCCGGCGGCGGCGAGTCGCCGAAGCCCGGCAGATCGAGGGCCTCGCCGTCGACGTGCCCGTCGAGCAGTGCCATCAGCACCGACCAGTTCTGGGAGGAACCGCCGAGTCCATGGACGTACAACGCGGGTGGCAGGCCGTCATGCTCCGGCGACCGCGACCGCGACCGCACCGTCAGCGTGACACCCGGCAGTCCCACCGACCTGAGCCGTTCGCCTTCCCCGACCCTGACGGGCGCCGTCTTCGGAAGCACATGTGTGGCCGGCGGAACGGACGGCAGCTCGGTCGAAGACATGCGGCAATGTTACGAGACGATCACGCAGTGGTTCGTGTGTTCGCCGTCACAGACGGAGACGGCAGGACAAGAGGACACGGCAGGAGGACACGGCAATGCGTCTTCCTCACCACACATAGCGTCCCGATGGCGTGTCTCCTAGGCTCATAGCAGGGCACCCGCAAGTGGCCCCTGCCTCTTCAGGGATTCCAGGAGTTCTCGGTAGGAAGGGAGCCCACCATGGCCGTAGACCCCACTGATCCCGAAACGTTCGAGGACGCGGGCATCGACGAAGTCGAGCTCGACGTGGAGGCCCCGGCGAACGACGCCGCGGAACAGCTCGCGGCACTCGCGCCGGAGCGGGACGAACCCTTCACCGAGGAGGACATCCTGCGCGCCAACGAGGCGGATCTCGTGGAGCAGGCACGCGTCGTCACCCTCGACGAGGACGACTATCGGTGAGCGCCGGCACGGTACGAGATCGGTGAGGTACGAGGACGATCAGGTCAGGCAAGACCATCACATCGGGTAAGAGGACGAGCGCGCAAGGTGAGAGGCCAGGCGCCGACGCCCCGTACCGGGGCGCCCATCCGCCCGCCCTGCCCCCGTTTGACGCGCTCCGCGCGGCTTCCGTCACTGTCCGGTCCGTGAAATTCTGCGCTCGCACCGCGCACAGCAGGGTTACCGAAAAGTACGATGGCCGCGCGGCGCACACCGCATGTGGACGATATTGGGAGGCGGCGTGACAGCCATCGAGCAGACAGAGGCGGCACGCCCGCGGGGCACTCGCCTGCCGCGTCGTGCCCGACGCAACCAGCTGCTGGGCGCCGCGCAGGAAGTCTTCGTGGCACAGGGCTACCACGCGGCCGCGATGGACGACATCGCCGAGCGCGCAGGCGTCAGCAAACCGGTGCTCTACCAGCACTTCCCGGGCAAGCTCGACCTCTACCTGGCGCTGCTGGACCAGCACTGCGACGCCCTGCTGCAGGCCGTACGGAACGCCCTCGCGTCGACGACCGACAACAAGCAGCGCGTACGGGCCACGATGGACGCGTACTTCGCGTACGTGGAGGACGACGGCGGGGCCTTCCGGCTGGTCTTCGAGTCGGACCTGACGAACGAGCCCGCCGTGCGCGAGCGTGTCGACAAGGTCACGAACGAGTGCGCGGAGGCGATCTGCGACGTCATCGCCGAGGACACCGGCCTGTCGCGGGCCGAGTCGATGCTGCTGGCCTCGGGTCTCGGCGGCCTCGCCCAGGTCGTGGCGCGCTCCTGGCTGCACAGTGACCGCAGCGTGCCGCGCGACCAGGCGGTCCAGCTGCTGACCTCGCTGGCGTGGCGGGGCATTGCGGGTTTCCCGCTGCACGGCAACGAACAACACCACTGAGAACAGCGACGACCCGAGCCGTACGGCGCCACCAGGTGGGGCCGTACGGCGGATTTGTTCCCGTCGGCTGTTCGCTCCTGGCGTGCTGGAGCGGAGCGTGTACCTCCCCTCACCGGGCTAATGTGTGCAGGTACGGCGCGGACGGCCGCGCACATCACTGACCGTCGGAGGGACAAAGCCGTGGAGGTCAAGATCGGCGTGCAGCACGCGCCCCGCGAGATCGTTCTGGAGAGCGGTCAGAGTGCCGAGGAGGTCGAGCGCGTCGTGGCCGAGGCGCTGGCCGGCAAGTCGCAGCTGCTGAGCCTCGTGGACGAGCACGGCCGCAAGCTCCTGGTCCCGGCCGACCGTCTCGCGTACGTGGAGATCGGCGAGCCCGCCCCGCGCAAGGTGGGCTTCGGCACGCTGTAGTTCCGGACGGAGCTGTAGTTCCGGACCGAGCGGAAAGGGGCCCGGTGGCATACGCCGCCGGGCCCCTTTTCTCTGCTCCGCCCCAGTGTGTCCCTCGTACGGCGTGTCCCTCGTACGGCGCGCACCGACGGAGCACATCTCCCGCACAGAGGAGGATTGTGCTCCGCACGCCGGGGGTAGGACGGGCTACGACCGATTTGCCCAGGCAGCAGCCGTGCGGGAGGGAACCTCGTCATGGTCTTGGAAGCGCTCGGCTCCGCCGTCCTCGGGCTCGCCCTGGCATGGGTGGCCGCCCTCCGACTGCCGCACCGGTTGCCGGCCCGCGCCCTGGTGCTGTCGACGGGCGTGGCAGGGGCCCTTTTCGGTGCGTTCGTGACGCACAGCGCGGTGGGCTCGGCGAGTGTGCTGGCGGTCCTCGCCGGTGCGCTGGTCGTGTCCGCGGCCTCGTTGTCCCTGCTGCTGAGGCCCGCGGAAAGATTTCGCCGCCGGTCGGCGACGGCCTGAGGCCGGACGCCGGGCACAACGACGCCCGGGGCGCATCTGACGAGAGGCCGCGACGGCAACGGCGGCGACTCGGACGACGACCGCAGTGGCCGCGGTGGCCGCTGCGGCGGCCGTAGTGAGCCGGCGGGACAGCGGTCGGCTCCTGGTCACCCGGGCCGGTGTGACCGCATGGCGTGAGCGGACGGGGCAGGTGACCGGCCGACCGGAGTGTCACGCGCTGCCACGCGGCCGTCGGCACGACGTCACGACGTACAGCGGATGGACGTACAGCGGCGGGCCGGTGCGGTAAGGCGTGTGCGGCCCCGGTGACCATCCGGCGGCCCCGGCGACCGCCTGGCCACCTGACTCCGCTCGGCCACCCGGCCCCATCAGGCACCTTGGCCGCCCGGCCGCGACGATCCGGCAGCCAGCCCCAGGGCCGCCATCCGCACTGCCACACGGCAACTACCACGACATCACGACGGACGACGGCCGGTGCTGTACGGCGTATACGGCCCCCGGTGACCATCCGGCGGACTCGGCGACCACCTGGCCTCTGGCGGCACGACTTCATCAGCCGCGTGGCCGCCCTGGCCCCATCTGGCCGCCAGGCCCCACCTGGCCGCCAGGCCCCGCCTGACACCACCTGGCCCGTCTGGCCGCTCGGCCGCCTGGCCACCGGGCTGCCCGGCCGTCACCGCCTGGCCACCGGGCTGCCCGGCCGCCGGGACGCCCGGCCACCGACCGCCGCGACGATCAGGCAGCCAGCCCCAGGGCCGCCATCCGCTTCGTGTGCGCCTCGGTGATCCGCGAGAACATCCTGCCGACTTCGGCGAGGTCGAAGCCGTCCGCGACGCCGCCGACCAGCATCGTCGACAGCGCATCCCGCTCGGCGACCACGCGCTGCGACTGCGACAGGGCCTCACCCATCAGCCGCCGCGCCCACAGCGCGAGCCGCCCGCCCACGCGCGGGTCGGCGTCGATCGCGGCGCGCACCTTCTCGACGGCGAAGCTGGCGTGCCCGGTGTCGTCGAGCACGGCGAGCACGAGCCCGCGCGTGTCGGCGTCGAGCCGGGCCGCGACCTCGCGGTAGAAGTCACTGGCGATCGAGTCGCCCACATACGCCTTGACGAGCCCCTCCAGCCAGTCCGAGGGCGCCGTCTGCTTGTGGAAGCTGTCGTAGGCCGCGACGAACGGCTCCATCGCCTCCGTCGGCGCGACGCCGATCTCGGTGAGCCGGTCCCTGATCCGCTCGAAGTGGTGGAACTCGGCGGACGCCATCTTCGCCAGCTCCGCCTTGTCCGTGAGCGTGGGGGCGAGCTTCGCGTCCTCCGCCAGCCGTTCGAACGCCGCCAGCTCCCCGTACGCGAGCGCGCCGAGCAGGTCCACGACCGCGGCGCGGTACTGGGGTTCGACGGAGGCCGTCGCCCACTCCTGGGCGGCGACCGAGGTGGGTTCGGCGGATGCGTCGGGGGCGTTGTCAGGCGTCGTCATGAAGCGCACAATAGCCCGCTCACCGGCCCACGGAAGTCCCTGGTCAATCAGTGTGACGACGACTACGTGACCGAATCGGCCATCGCGTGTGCGCGTTTCCGGGGTATGGTGGTAATGCGCCTGCTGAGTACTTGGTCGTATCTCGACAGGCCGCATGCATGAGGATGCCCGGTCGGTGGCCCGATCGGCTCCGACCCGACAGCCCTCCTCGTCCGTACGGCACTGTGCGTACGACATCCGGAGGGACCCCTCAGCGGTACGAGCGCTGGAGCGTCGGCGTGGTCCCGTGCCACAGGCCCGTCCCCCAAGCAGGCCGACGCTTTCCGCACGGTCACGACCCCCGCGCTCGCCTCGCATCGCGCACACAGAAGAGGCAGCACCCTGACTACGACTTTCCGAGAACTCGGGATCCTTCCCGAGACCGCCGAAGCGCTGGAAGCCGTCGGCATCATCACCCCCTTCCCCATCCAGGAGATGACGCTCCCCGTAGCCCTCTCGGGCACGGACGTCATCGGTCAGGCCAAGACCGGCACCGGCAAGACGCTGGGCTTCGGCCTCCCGCTCCTCGAGCGAGTCACCGTCCCGGTCGACGTCGAGGCGGGCCGCGCCAGGCCCGAGGCCCTCACCGACGCCCCGCAGGCACTCGTGGTCGTCCCCACGCGCGAGCTGTGCACGCAGGTCACCAACGACCTGCTGACCGCGGGCAAGGTGCGCAACGTACGCGTCACGGCGATCTACGGCGGCCGGGCGTACGAGCCCCAGGTCGAGGCCTTGAAGAACGGCGTCGACGTGGTCGTCGGCACCCCGGGCCGACTGCTCGACCTGGCCGGCCAGAAGAAGCTGAACCTCAAGCACGTGAAGTGCCTGGTCCTCGACGAGGCCGACGAGATGCTCGACCTGGGCTTCCTGCCCGACGTCGAGAAGATCATCGACATGCTGCCGGCGAAGCGCCAGACCATGCTGTTCTCGGCGACCATGCCGGGTGCCGTCATCGGACTGGCCCGCCGCTACATGTCGCAGCCGACGCACATCCGGGCGACGGCGCCGGACGACCAGGGCGCGACGGTCGCGAACATCAAGCAGTTCGTCTACCGCGCCCACTCGCTCGACAAGCCGGAGATGGTCGCGCGCATGCTGCAGGCCGAGGGCCGCGGGCTGGCGATGATCTTCTGCCGTACGAAGCGGACGGCGGCCGACATCGCCGAGCAGCTCCAGCGGCGCGGTTTCGCGTCCGGCTCGGTCCACGGCGACCTGGGCCAGGGCGCCCGTGAGCAGGCCCTGCGGGCCTTCCGCAACGGCAAGGTGGACGTGCTCGTCTGCACGGACGTGGCCGCGCGCGGCATCGACGTCGAGGGTGTCACCCACGTCGTCAACTACCAGTCCCCCGAGGACGAGAAGACGTATCTGCACCGCATCGGCCGCACGGGCCGGGCGGGCGCGTCGGGTACGGCGATCACGTTCGTCGACTGGGACGACATCCCCCGCTGGCAGCTGATCAACAAGGCGCTGGAGCTGGACTTCCACGACCCGGTGGAGACGTACTCCACGTCCCCGCACCTCTTCTCCGACCTCGGTATCCCCGAGGGCACGAAGGGTGTCCTGCCGCGCTCGGAGCGCACGCGCGCCGGGCTCGCGGCGGAGGAGCTGGAGGACCTCGGCGAGACGGGCGGCCGGGGGCCGCGCGGACGCCGCTCCTCGGGGCCGTCCGCGGAGCGTGAGCGTCCGGCGCGTACGCCGCGGCGCCGGCGTCGTACGCGAAGCGGGGCGCCGCTGGAGGCGGTGGAGACGCCGACCGCCACGGACACCCCGGAGACCACCGCCGAGGCCGTGGAGTCGCGCACGCCGCGCCGCCGTCGCCGCACGCGCGGCGGGCTGCCCAACGAGCCGGTCGCCACTGTGACAGAGATCACGCAGGCCGCGGAGGTCGCGGAGGCTGCCGTGGACACCGTCGAGGCGGTGGAGACCAAGCCGCGCCGTCGCCGGACCCGCAAGACCGCGGAGACGGCTCCGGCTGCCGCGGAAGTCCCGGCTGCCGCGGAGGTCCCGGCTGCCGCGGAGGTCCCGGCTGCCGCCGAGTCTGCCGTGGACGTCGCGGAAGCCACGGGGACCAAGCCGCGCCGCCGCACCCGCAAGACCGCGGAAGCCATGGTCGAGACCGTGGTCGAGACGGCTGCCGAGGTCGTGGCCGAGGCTCCGGCCAAGCCGCGCCGCCGCACCCGCAAGACCGCGGAGGCCACGGTCGAGACCGCTGCCGCCGCCGAAGCCGCCGAAGCCGCCGTGGACACCGCGGAGGCCACAGAGGCCAAGCCGCGCCGCCGCACCCGCAAGACCGCGGAAGCGACCCCCGCTGCCGAGGCCGCCGCGGACACCGCCGAAGCCATAGAGGCCAAGCCGCGCCGCCGCACCCGCAAGGCCGTGGCCGCCGAAGCTGCGATTCCCGCGCAGGTCGCCGACGAGCCCGAGGTCAAGCCTCGGCGGCGTACCCGCAAGGCAGTGGCCGTAGAGGCGGAGATTCCGGCGCAGGCGGACGAGGCTCCGGCCAAGCCGCGCCGGCGCACCCGCAAGGCCGCGGAGCCTGCCGAAGGCTGATGCGACGGTCGTTCGATGGCCCGTTTCCACGCGTCGTGGAGACGGGCCATCGGCGTTCCTGCGGATCCGTACACCGGGATGTCACCCGACCCCACCCGCGCCCGGCCCCAACCGCCCGGTAACCTCACCCCATGAGCCGTCCCCCGAGCTTCACCCCGCCCCCCGGTATCCGTGCGTACCGGCTCGGTACGGAGCGCGGGGAGTTCGCCGTGCTCGAGGCCGACGCGACGACGCCCCAGGTGAAGGGGACCGTCCTTCTGATGCCCGGGTACACCGGGAGCAAGGAGGACTTCATCCTGCTGCAGCCGCTGCTCGCGGCGGCGGGATACCGGACCGTGGCCGTCGACGGACGGGGTCAGTTCGAATCCCCCGGGCCCCGCGACGACAAGGCCCCGTACGCACAGGGCGAGTTGGCGCGGGACGTCATCGCGCAGGCGCACACCGTCGGCGCGCCCGTGCATCTCCTCGGGCACTCCTTCGGCGGTCATATCGCCCGCGCGGCCGTTCTCCTGGACGCCGCCCCGTTCGTCTCGCTCACGCTCATGGCATCCGGCCCGGCCCAGATCTCCGTCCCTCAGCAGCAGCGCGTCAAACTGCTGCGCGACGCGCTCGCCGTCATGGACATGGCCCAGGTCTGGGACGCCATCCAGGCCATGGATCCGCCGGAGGACGCCGACGCCGGGGACCTCGACGAGGGGCTCTCCGACGGGGACGACCTGCGCCGCCGCTGGCTGGGCAACAGCCCCGCCCAGCTCGTCACCACGGGGCGGCAGCTGTGCGAGGAACCCGACCGCGTGGCCGAACTGGCCTCGGTCGGCCTGCCCGTGCACGTGCTGTCCGGCTACCGCGACGACACCTGGCCCGTCCCGCTGCTGGACGACATGGCGACCCGGCTGGGCGCCGAACGTACCGTCGTGCCGAACGCCGAGCACTCCCCCAACACGGACCAGCCCGAAGTGACGGCCCGCGCCCTCGCCGCGTTCTGGGACCGGCTCCCCCGGACGGCCTAGTACTGCCCCTGCAGGTGCTCCCAGAAGCCGTCCCGCAGCGCACGCCGCAGGTCCGACTGGCCTCGGAGCGAGTACTGCAGCATGCCCTCGGCCTCCACCAGCAGGTCCTGGTCGACGGAGCCGGGCAGATAGGGGTGGCCGGGCAGCAGCTCCACCAGCGCCTCCCGGCCCCGCGCCGAAAGCCACTTCGCCGCGATCTGCGCGCCCACGAAGCGGACGTCCTCGCGGGTGGGACGGGCCGCCGCCGACGCTTCGTACGTCGCGGCCGTCCGCCGGGTCACGTACGGCTTGAAGAACTCGAGTTCGAGGGTGCGCTGGCTGTCGACCTCCCACAGCAGCGGTTCCGCCTGGTTGCGGGCCTCGGGGGCCTCGATGCCCCACAGGTGCACGCGCGCCCCGTACCCCTGCGCCGCCTCGACCGCCGACACCAGGTCCTCGTCGCCGCCGATGAGCGCCGCGTCGCTGATGGCACGGTGCCGGGCCAGTGACTCCAGGTCGGATCTGATGAGCGAATCGACGCCTTTCTGCTGGTTGTTGGCGTTGAGGTTGCCGAGCCGCACCTTCACGTCCGGGAGTTCGGCGATGGACTGCTGCTCCGCCGTGTGGATGCGACGCCGCGCGCCGTCGTACCAGTACACGCGCAGCAGCCGGCTGTCGGCGAAGATCGAGCGCGCCTTGTCGATGAGCGCCTCGATGAGCCCCTCGGCGTCGAGGTCGAAGGCCCGGCGGTCCTCGGTACCGGCGACGAGCCGCCCCGCGGCCGCGTACAGATAGCCGGCGTCGACGAAGATCGCATGGGTCGAGGGCGTCTTCGCCACCTCGGCGAGCATGCGCTGGAGCAACTCGTTCGTACGGTCGATGCGGGCGCCGAGCGCCGCCAGGTTGTCGTTCATATGCCTCCATTGTCCCGGCGGTCACGCTGCGAACACAACTGGTCCCAATCAGTGCACCATGAACACAATCAGCATCCGCCCCAACACCCTACCGGTGAGTAATTAGCGACTCGAAAAATTTCCTTAGCGTAGGGAATGTTTGTAACAAGCATCCCGTTGACTACCGGTGGAGGGGGGCACCGACGCCTCGCGTTCCACTCATCAGTAGTTCTCCTCAGGAGGATGACCAGACGAAGGGAGAAGCCTTATGCGCTTCGAAATCCTGCGACTCGACGACGTCGACGGTACGCCCGTGGACACCACCGTCGTGGACGCCGCCTCCGTCAAGCAGATCGTTCAGCAAGCCGCCGCCATCGGGCAGCGTCTCTGGATCCGCCCGGCCGACTCGTCCGCCTCGTAACGCGTAACGCGCAACCCGTTACTCGTCAACGGTCACGCAGGCGTACCGAAGATTTCGGAGCCCCGTACGGTATCGATGCCGTACGGGGCTCCACTCATCGAACGGGGGCGTTCCCGGCGCTCAGTTTGCGTGGACGACCTGGAGAACCCCGTTGATGATCTGCTGCACGGCGATCGCGGAGAGCATCATGCCAGCGAGCCGGGTCACCAGGACCACGCCGCCGTCCTTGATCACACGGATGATCAGCAGCGAGTAGCGCATGACCAGCCACAGCACGGCGTGGATCGCGAGTATCGCCGTCCACACGGAGATCTGGGTGCCCACGCTGTCGGCCTTCTGGACCGCCAGGATCACGGACACGATCGCGCCGGGACCGGCCAGCAGCGGCATGCCGAGCGGTACGAGGGCGACGTTGACGTCCTTGGTCTGCTTCGGCTCGTCCGTCTTGCCGGTCAGCAGGTCGAGGGCGATCAGCAGAAGCAGCAGTCCACCCGCGATCATCAGCGCGGGCACGGAGACATGCAGGTAGTTCAGGATCTGGTGGCCGAGCACACCGAACACCGAGATCACACCGCCGGCCACGCAGACGGCCTGGAAGGCCATCCGCTTCTGCACCTTGGCGGGGCGCCCGGCGGTGAGCGCGAGGAAGATCGGTGTGATCCCGGGCGGATCCATGATCACGAAGAGGGTGAGGAAGAGGGAACCGAAGACGGCGACGTCGAACATGAGGGCCTTGCGGAGAGGAAGTACGGACGAGCGCGCGGCAGGGAAGGGACCGCGACAGCTGGGGACGGTCGTCGCACAGGGCGGCGCGCGACGGTGGGGCACGACGGCGGACGCCGGGTGCCTCGAAGACTCAAGGAAGCCGAAGCGGGGCTAGGCGGTCCGGAGTCCGCCGGTTCCCGGCACCGGGAACGCGCCGGTGGCCCGCCGGGTGATCTCCCCGTACACCTCGGGGTCGGTGGTGTACTCCCCGAGCACGCAGGCCTTGCGGCTGCCGTGGTAGTCGGAGGCGCCGGTGACGAGGAGCCCGAGCTCGTTCGCCAGGCCGCGCAGCCGCGCCCTGGTCGCCGGGTCGTGGTCCATGTGGTCGACCTCGATGCCGTCGAGACCGGCGGCGGCGAGGTCCGCGATGGCGGACTCCGGCACGGTCCGGCCTCGCTTCGAGGCGGCCGGGTGCGCGAAGACGGTGACCCCGCCCGCGGCCTTGACCAGCCGGATCGCCTCGAACGGATCGGTCTCGTGCTTCTGGACGTATGCGCGCCCGCCGTCGGCCAGCCACTCGGGCGTGAAGGCGTCCGAAACGCTGTCCACGACGCCGAGGTCGACCAGCGCGGAGGCGATGTGGGGCCGTCCGACCGAGCCGCCGCGGGCGATGCGCGCCACCTGCTCCCAGGTGATCGCCACGCCCAGCTCCTGCAGCTTGGCGATCATGGCGTGGGCCCGCGGCACCCGGTCGTCCCGCACCAGCTCGCGCTCGGCGAGCAGGTCGGGCTCCTCGGGGTCGAAGAGGTAGGCCAGCATGTGCATGCTGATGCCCTCGTGGCGGCAGGAGAGTTCGGCGCCGGTGACGAGGGTCAGGCCCTCGGGCAGCGCGTCGATCGCCTGCGCATATCCGCGGGTGGTGTCGTGGTCGGTGAGCGCGACGACGTCCAGTCCGGCGGCACCGGCGGCCAGCATCAGCTCGGCCGGGGTGTCCGTACCGTCGGAAGCGGTGGAGTGGGTGTGCAGATCGATGCGCACGACGCGGACTCCAAGCGGTGACGGGACGGATGGGGACGCTCAAGGATAGCGGGAGTTCCGGGGTCCCTGTCACACCCGCAGCCGGGGTACGCCCCCTACGCACCGCCCTCCGTCAGGGCTCCAGCAGGCGCGGCGACAGCGCCCCGATGGGCAGCAGGTCCACCTCCGCCCCGGCGTCCCGCAGATCCGTCAGCACCAGTTCGTCGTACATCAGCATGCCCGTCTGCTCCGGCCAGACGACCGCCCACAGCCACAGACCACGCGCCTCGCCCGCAAAGACCGCGCGGTCGTCCGGGGTGCCCGAGACATGCCACAGCGGCGTGGGGCGGCCGGCGGCCAGCACCTTCGCCTGGGGCGGCTTCTCGACATCGAGGTACGGGCCGGGATCCGGACCGTCGACGCCGGCGTACCGCGCGCCGAGGCCGACCCCCAGCTCCTCGGCGACAAGGATCAGCTCCCCCACGCCGCCCAGCGGCCCGGGACCCGAGCAGGCCACAGCCGTCGCACGGCCCCCGCTGCGGTCATCACCCGCATAGGCCACACCCGTGAACAGCCAGCCGACCGGTAGCGGCCACGGCATCCACACCGGCACCTGGGCGCGGTGCACCACGACACTGAGGGCCTCGACGCTGGGCGGGATCACGGGCTGCAGCGGATGCACGGTCCCGTGCACATCGCACTGCCAGGAATCGGCAAAGAGTCCGGGAGCCCTGACCCGGCCACCACACTTCGGGCAACTGGGTTCGCCCCTCATAGGGCCCCACGGTCCTCCCCGTCCCGGGCCGCGTCAAGGACGATCACCCGTCCGGCGCGCGCCTCCCACGTCCGCTTCACCTGCCAAAACTAGATGCACCTTGCATTCATTAGCCCATCTAACTTAATATGTGTATAAGCCAACGATCTCTTCGAGGACTGCGAGGACACGCATGAGCAGCAGTACAGGAGGACCCGTCACAGGAGCCGGGGCGGACGTGTTCGACGCGGGAGCCGGCGGCATCCTGCGCCGGCCGAAGGCCGTCTGGGCGACGGCCGGCGCATCCGTCGTCGCCTTCATGGGCATCGGGCTCGTCGACCCGATCCTGCCGTCCATCGCCAAGGGCCTTCAGGCCACGCCCAGCCAGGTCTCCCTGCTCTTCACCTCGTACTTCCTGATCACCGCCGTCGCGATGCTGGTCACCGGCTTCGTCTCCAGCCGCATCGGCGGCCGCAGGACGCTGCTGCTCGGCCTCGCCTTCGTCGTGGTCTTCGCCGGACTCGCGGGCACGTCGAACTCGGTCGGCGAGCTCGTCGGCTTCCGGGCCGGCTGGGGCCTGGGCAACGCGCTGTTCGTCTCCACGGCCCTCGCCGTCATCGTCGGCGCGGCGGCCGGAGGCAGCGCCGCGGCGATCCTGCTGTACGAGTCCGCGCTCGGCCTCGGCATGGCCTGCGGCCCCCTGCTGGGCGCGCTGCTCGGCGATGCCAGCTGGCGCTACCCGTTCTTCGGCACCGCGTTCCTGATGGCGGTCGGATTCCTGTGCATCACGGCATTCCTGAAGGAGCAGCCCAAGCCCGCACGGAAGACATCACTTCTCGACCCGATCAAGGCGCTCGGCCACGGCGGCCTCGCCTCCGCGGCGGTCTCCGCGTTCTTCTACAACTACACGTTCTTCACCGTTCTGGCCTTCACGCCGTTCGTGCTGAACATGACGCCGTACAAGTCGGGCGCCGTGTTCTTCGCCTGGGGCGTGCTGCTCGCCGTCTTCTCGGTGATCGTGGCGCCGCGCATGCAGAAGCGGTTCGGCTCGCTGAAGGTGCTCGGGGGCTCGCTGGTGCTCCTGGCGGCCGATGTCGTCGTCCTCGGGTACGGCGACCACACGACCGCCATCGTCTGCACGATCCTGTCGGGCGCGTTCATCGGCGTGAACAACACCGTCTACACCGAGCTGGCCCTGGGCGTCTCGGACGCTCCGCGCCCCGTGGCCAGCGCCGGCTACAACTTCGTGCGGTGGTTCGCCGCCGCGGCCGCGCCCTACCTCGCACCGAAGATCGAGGAGTGGAGCGACATCCACATCCCGTTCGTGGTCGCGGCCGTCACCGCTTCCCTGGGCGCGCTCGTGGTCTTCGTACGGCGGAACGCGCTCACCGTCCCCCACTCTCGACTTCGCTCGAGCGGGGGGACCCCCATGGCGGAGGAACTTCAGACGCGCCACGCGTCGGAGGACAGCGTCGCCGTCTTTGCCAACTGACGGTTTTCGGCCACGGGTTGGTGAGCTTGCTCACTCCCGGTTCAGTCCAGCGGGACGGACCTGCGGGAGGGATCCCTCAGGTCCGTCCCGTTCGTCAGCCACAGCTCCTGGAGGGCCTGGGCGCCGTGCACCCGCTTCCAGGCGGCCTCGTTCGCGGTCATGGGGAGCAGCGGCAGGAACCGTACGGGGTCGAGGGGCTCGTCCAGGTCGAGGTCCTCGACCAGGCCGCCCGGCTCGGCGACCAGGACCGAGGTGAACGGGGCGCCCGGCCACAGCGCCCCGCCCACGTCCAGCGAGGCGCCGGGAGCCACGACCACGCCCTCGACCTGCGGGGACGCGCCGAGCACGGCGAGCGGGCGGAGCACCTTGTCGGTGTCGGCGATGCCGCCGCGGACGGAGAGGATCAGCTCAGCGCGCGGTCCTTTGAGGGGGTCGGCGAGCATCGCCGTGGGCTCGGTCATCGGCTGGGCGGACATCCCCAGAGTGGCGTAACGGACGACGGCGCCTTCCTGGGAGTCGTCCCGGAAGCGCAGCACCTCGATGCGGTCCGTACCGAGGAAGGTGATCGAGGCACGCGCGTCCGGTTCGCCCAGCGCGGTGCGCAACCGGGCCTCGACCAGAGGAAGAACATCAACCATGCGGCGAGCATAGAACTCGTCAGTACCGGGCAAAGCAACGCCTTGACACTTCAGTCGGCTGATACTCTTGCCCGGTGCTTCGGGGCAGCACGCAGAAGCGTCGCGATCAAGCCCCGACGCCGTGAGACTCCCCTACGGGGGATGGATCGTCCCTCACCAGGGACTGGCCGGAGGAGGTGGGGCTGTCATGGATCGAAGTCGACCGTGCAGTACCACTCGCTCTTCCGGCTGCTGATGTAGCTGCTCTGGCTCTGGCTGACTGCCACCTCTCACGTTCGCGTCATCACACGCGTCATTCGGAAGAGCACTTCGTTTCGTTTTACCTGATCTGTCTGATCTGAATCAGTAGCGAAGCCCGCCACCGCAACGGTGCGGTGCTCCCCGCTTTGTGGACGTGCCAAACATCCGCAGTCAGGACGTCCTCATTCCGGGCAGTTCCAACCGTCCTCGGCGCCTTTGCTGCTCGCTGCGAAGGAGCTTGCCATGTCGATGATCCGTGACCTCCGCGCCGCGGTCCGCCCGTCCCGTCCCGTGCCGCGCAAGGACGCCGGCGCGTACGACACCACGCGCGACCCCGCCACGCCTTCCGCCGTCGTCGACTGCGCCGTCTACCGCGACGGCGTCCGTCTCCAGACGCCGAAGCCGCTGTCCCCGCACGAGGCGATGCGGCTGGTGCGGCGCGACGGAGGGTTCGTGTGGATCGGTCTGCACGAGCCGACGGAGGCCGAATTCGCGGGTATCGCGGGCGAGTTCGGGCTGCACCCGCTGGCGGTCGAGGACGCGGTGCAGGCCCACCAGCGCCCGAAGCTGGAGCGGTACGACGACTCCCTCTTCACCGTCTTCAAGACCATCCACTACGTCGAGCACGACCAGCTCACCGCCAACAGCGAGGTCGTCGAGGCCGGTGAGGTGATGTGCTTCACCGGGCGGGACTTCTTCATCACCGTCCGGCACGGCGGGCAGGGCTCGCTGCGGGCGCTGCGCCACAGGCTGCAGGACGACCCCGAGCTGCTGGCCAAGGGCCCGTCGGCCGTGCTGCACGCCATCGCCGACCACGTCGTCGACGGCTACGTCGCGGTCGCCGACGCGGTGCAGGACGACATCGACGAGGTGGAGACGGAGGTGTTCTCGCCGGGCCGGAAGGGCACGCCGCGGGGCACGGACGCGGGCCGGATCTACCAACTCAAGCGCGAGGTGCTGGAGTTCAAGCGCGCGGTGGCGCCGCTGCTGCGGCCGATGCAGCTGCTGAGCGAGCGGCCGATGCGGCTGATCGACCCGGACATCCAGAACTACTTCCGTGACGTCGCCGACCACCTCGCCCGGGTCCACGAGCAGGTGGTGGGCTTCGACGAGCTGCTGAACTCGATCCTCCAGGCCAACCTGGCGCAGGCGTCCGTCGCGCAGAACGAGGACATGCGCAAGATCACGGCGTGGGCGGCGATCATCGCCGTGCCGACGATGGTCTGCGGGGTGTACGGCATGAACTTCTCGTACATGCCCGAACTGCACTGGAAGTACGGCTACCCGGTGATCATGGGCATCACGGTCGCCATCTGTCTGGGCATCCACCGCACGCTGAAGCGGAACGGCTGGCTGTGAGGGTGCCCTACTAGGCTGGGCGCATGACAAGCGAGCTGCTCGACCGGGCCCTCGTCGAGGAGGCCACGAAGAAGTCCGGACTGATCTGGGTCCAGGGCGGGGTCTCGGCCCTCGACGGGGACGCCCAGGGCGCCCCCGCGCGTGCGCTGTGGCATGTGTGGCACGAGGGTGCGGCGTGCGTGGTGGGCGACGGTCCCGGCGAGCAGCCGCTGCCCGGCCTGGTCGACGGCGGGGACGCGGTCGTCACGGTCCGCAGCAAGGACAAGGGCGGCCGCATCGTCGCCTGGACCGCGAAGGTGGTGGAGACGGCACCGGGGTCGCCCGAGTGGGAGGGCGCGGTCGCCGAACTGAAGGGCAAGCGGCTGAACGCGCCCGACGGGGACGAGATGCCGGAGCGGTGGCGCCGCGAGTGCCGGGTGCTGCGCCTGGAGCCGCAGGGTACGACGGCGCCGCTGCCGTCCGACTCCCAGGCCGCTCGCCCCGTCCCGACCCCGGCCACGACCCGGCGGCCGATCCCGGCGGCTTTGCCGCGTCTGCTGCGGCGCAAGCGTCGCTGACACCGCCGGCACCGCTGTGGGCAGTCGTTCCGCCCAGCGGCACGGCTGCCCGCAGCCACGACGAGCCGCGGCGGCTACGACGACGGCAGCTGCTTCCCGTAGTCCACCGTCTCCCCCTGCGGCGGTTCCGCCAGGCTGAAGTCCTTCCCCCAGTCCGACAAGCGGAGCGTCCCCGCGTTGCCGGCGCGGACCAGGCGCAGCGGATACGGGGTTCCCTCCAGGGACACGTCCAGCGTGCCGCCGGAGCCCTTGTCGCCGCTGATGCGGATCGTGCGGACGCCGTTCTCTTCGTGGTGGCCGTCCGTCGCCAGCGTGCCGTGCAGCGTGAGGAGCCCGTCCAGCAGCACGTCCTTGTCGGTGAAGCCGCTGAAGCGTTTGTAGGCCGGATCCCCCGTCGGCACCTTCACAAACTTGCCGTCGAGCTTGTTCGCAGCCGCCGAGCTCCCGCCGTCCCCCTTGCCGTCCTCGTGGTTCCAGAACGCCGCGTCGGCCTTCAGGAACAGATGCTCGCCCACCCGCAGGAGCCGGAACGTCCCGTTCTTCGAGGTGACCGAGCCGGTGCCCCCGTCGGCCTTCAGCTGCATGTCCAGGGTGTACGTGCTGCCGTTGCTGACCACGGTCCCGGCCAGCCGTACCGCCGACGCCGACTTGGCCGCCGTACGCGACCGGCTCTGGATCTTCTCGGCGGGCAGCTTCCCCACCCCGTTCGTCCCGGCGTCGGGGTCACCGCTACTGCACCCCACGAGCCCCGTCCCCGTCACGACCAGTGCGCAGATCGCGCTCACCAGTGCGGCCCTGCGGGTACGGCCCTGGGGAATTGCAGTCACAGGTGGGGCTGCCTCTCGTGCGGGGTGTCCTCGTCGGCGTACGGCAGCGTACCGGTGCCCCGGAGGGCGGCCGGAGCCAGTCCGTCCGCACCGCTCGCCAGGGCGTCCCGCATCGGGACGGGCTAGCCTGAAGCCCACTCGAGCGGACAAAACAGCAGGAACAGGAGGCGCGGGCATGGCCGCAAGCGCCCCTCGCATCTTTGTCTCGCATCTGTCCGGCGTCGCCGTCTTCGACCCCAACGGCGACCAGGTGGGCCGTGTGCGGGACCTCGTCGTCATGCTTCGCGTCGGACGGCGTCCCCCGAGGCTGCTCGGCCTGGTCGTCGAACTCACCACCCGCCGCCGCATCTTCCTGCCCATGACCCGGGTGACGGGCATCGAGTCGGGCCAGGTGATCATCACGGGCGTGATGAACGTCCGCCGCTTCGAGCAGCGGCCCACCGAGCGGCTCGTCTTCGGGGAGCTGCTCGACCGCCGCGTCAGGCTCGTCGAGACCGACGAGGAGGTGACGGTCCTCGATCTGGCCGTGCAGCAGCTGCCGGCCCGCCGGGACTGGGAGGTCGACCGGGTCTTCGTGCGCAAGGGGAAGGGCGGCACCTTCCGCCGCAGCAAGGGCGAGACCCTGGTCGTCGAGTGGTCCGCCGTCACCGGGTTCTCCCTGGAGGAGCAGGGACAGGGCGCCGAGAGCCTGCTGGCCACCTTCGAACAGCTCCGGCCCGCCGACCTCGCCAACGTCCTGCACCATCTCTCCGCCAAGCGCCGCGCCGAGGTCGCTGCCGCACTCGACGACGACCGCCTCGCCGATGTCCTCGAACAGCTCCCCGAGGACGACCAGATCGAGATCCTCGGCAAGCTCCAGGAGGAGCGCGCCGCCGACGTCCTGGAGGCGATGGATCCGGACGACGCCGCCGATCTGCTCTCCGAGCTGCCGGAGGAGGAGAAGGAGCGGCTGCTGAGCCTGATGCAGCCCGCCGACGCGGCCGACATGCGCCGTCTGATGGCGTACGAGGAGAAGACCGCGGGCGGTCTTATGACCACCGAGCCGATCGTGCTGCGGCCGGACGCGACCGTCGCCGACGCGCTCGCCCGGGTCCGCAACCCCGACCTGTCCCCCGCGCTCGCCGCCCAGGTCTACGTCTGCCGCCCGCCGGACGAGACCCCGACCGGCAAATACCTGGGGACCGTGCACTTCCAGCGGCTGCTGCGCGATCCGCCGTACACGCTCGTCAGCTCAATGGTCGACGACGATCTGCAGACCCTCGCCCCGGACGCCGCGCTGCCCGTGGTGGCCGGGTTCTTCGCGACATACGACATGGTCGCGGCGCCCGTCGTCGACGAGGCCGGCGCGCTGCTCGGCGCGGTGACCGTGGACGACGTACTGGACCACATGCTGCCCGAGGACTGGCGGGAGACGGAGTTCCACCTCGCCGACGAGGGGGCAGCCGATGGCACCTGAGCGCGACAGGTCGCCCTCCGGCGCGACCGCCACCGCCCGCACCCGCCCGCGGCTGGACCAGCCGCAGCCGCGCCGCACCCGCTTCCTGCCCGAGTGGGACCCGGAGGCCTTCGGACGCCTGTCGGAGCGGATCGCACGGTTCCTCGGCACCGGGCGGTTCATCGTCTGGATGACGGTCGTCATCGTGCTGTGGGTGCTGTGGAACGCCTTCGCCCCGCACCACCTGCGCTTCGACCAGTACCCGTTCATCTTCCTGACCCTGATGCTGTCCCTGCAGGCCTCCTACGCGGCCCCGCTGATCCTGCTCGCGCAGAACCGGCAGGACGACCGCGCCCGGGTCGACCTCGAACAGGACCGCAAACAGAACGAGCGGTCGATCGCGGACACCGAGTACCTCACCCGGGAGGTCGCCGCGCTGCGCACCGGCCTCGGCGAGGTCGCCACCCGCGACTGGATCCGCTCCGAGCTCCAGGACCTCATGAAGGAACTGGACGGGCACCGGCGCGGCGACGGGCATGTCGTATTCCCGGCGGAACGGGCGGGCGGACGTGACGTAGACGACCGCTGACGGGCTTTCCGAGGTCCCCTCCGGGCGCCGTACCATCGTCCTTATGGCTACGGAAGACGCGGTGCGCGAGGCACTGGCGACGGTGAACGACCCCGAGATCAACCGACCCATCACCGAGCTGGGGATGGTCAAATCGGTGGAGATCGGCGCGGACGGAGCGGTCGCGGTCACCGTGTACCTGACGGTCTCCGGCTGCCCGATGCGCGAGACGATCACGCAGCGCGTGACCGAGGCGGCCTCCCGGGTCGAGGGCGTCACCCGCGTCGACGTCGCGCTCGACGTCATGAGCGACGAGCAGCGCCGGGAGCTGGCGACCGCGCTGCGCGGCGGCCAGGCCGAGCGTGAGGTCCCGTTCGCCAAGCCGGGCAACCTGACCCGTGTGTACGCCGTCGCGTCCGGCAAGGGCGGCGTGGGCAAGTCCTCGGTGACGGTGAACCTGGCGGCGGCGATGGCGGCCGACGGACTGAAGGTCGGTGTCGTGGACGCCGACATCTACGGCCACAGCGTGCCGCGCATGCTGGCGGTGGACGGCCGCCCGACCCAGGTCGAGAACATGATCATGCCGCCGCAGGCGAACGGCGTGAAGGTCATCTCGATCGGCATGTTCACCCCGGGCAACGCGCCGGTCGTCTGGCGCGGCCCGATGCTGCACCGCGCGCTCCAGCAGTTCCTCGCGGACGTGTGGTGGGGCGACCTGGACGTTCTGCTCCTCGACCTGCCGCCGGGCACGGGCGACATCGCGATCTCGGTGGCGCAGCTGGTCCCGAACGCGGAGATCCTCGTCGTCACCACCCCGCAGATGGCCGCCGCCGAGGTGGCCGAGCGGGCGGGCGCCATCGCCGTCCAGACCCACCAGAAGATCGTGGGCGTCGTCGAGAACATGTCAGGGCTGCCCTGCCCCCACTGCGACGAGATGGTGGACGTCTTCGGCACGGGCGGCGGCCGGCTGGTGGCGGAGGGCCTGACCCGCACGACGGGTACGACGGTCCCGGTCCTGGGCTCCATCCCGATCGACGTCCGTCTGCGCGAGGGCGGCGACGAGGGCAAGCCGGTGGTCCTGACGGACCCGGACTCCCCGGCGGGCTCGGCCCTGCGCTCGATCGCGGGCAAGCTGGGCGGGCGCCAGCGGGGCCTGGCGGGCATGTCGCTGGGGATCACGCCGAGGAACAAGTTCTAGGGCTCGTACCGGCTCTACCGGCCCTACCGGCTCATACGACCTCACACGACGAGGGGGCGCCGTCACTCCGACGGCGCCCCCTCGTCGTACGCCGGGCTAGGCGGCGTAGGTGCTGATGTCCTTGACCACGGCGAAGCCCAGACCATACGCGCTCATGCCTCTGCCGTACGCCCCCACGTGCACCCCCGCCTGCGTCGACCCGGCGAGCACCCAGCCGAACTCGGACTCGCGGTAGTGGAAGGGCGTCGGGACGCCGTCCACCGGCAGGGACAGGGTGGACCAGGCGGGGCCGGCCAGATCGTCCGCGAGGACCCACGCCGTCTCGGTCTGCTGGTCCAGCCAGTCGTCCCGCAGGGTGTGGTCCAGCTGGCCCGGCCAGGTGAACGCCAGCAGGCCCACGCCGGCGAGCCAGGCCGCGGAGGAGACCGACGTGGCCTCCAGCAGGCCCGTGCCGTCCGCGCTGCGCCGTACGGGGTTGGCGGCGACGGTGACCACCACCGCGAACCGCTCCTTGTCCTCAGTGGCCTCGCTGCGTACGGACGGCTCCTCACCGTGTCCGATCGAACCGTGCTCCACGGCACCCTCGGCCGCGGTACCCACCTGCATCAGCCAGCGCGGACCCGTGAACGCCTCGTCGAGGCCGTACCACGGGAAGGACGCCTGGAGATAGCCGTCGACCGTACGCCGGGCGAAGGGGAGCTGCTGTCCGCCCTCCGCGTCCGGCGCCTGCGCGCCCACCCGACTCGTCGTCTCCATCTGCCCGGACGCCTCCTCGCTCTCGTCGGACCCGAGCGGCCCGCCCCCCACGGGCGTCCTCGCTCCCAAACGGTCCGCACAACAACAGGGCAGCATAGCCACAGCGCTCCGAGCAGCAGGAAAACGCCCGGCGCGTACGGCCCCCTGTACGTCGCAATCTCGCCGTACGCACACCGGTGGGCGTATGGCCTGCGTCACGTCATCAGAGGCGCCGGACGGCGCGGACGGTGTCCGCGTACGGCTCAGGTGGCGTCCGCGTCGAAGGGCGGACGCTCGTCGGGGTCGATCGTTTCGGGCTTCTTCGTCATGTCGACCCTGCCGCCGGTGGAACCCGAGGAAGAGGACGAGGAGGAAGAGGGCTCCGACTCGCGGCCTTGGACCGCATCGGTGACCTCGGCCATCTCCTTCTTCAGGTCGAAGCCGTTACGGATCTCCTTGAGCCCCAGGTCGTCGTTGTCCAGCTGCTTGCGGATGAACGTCTTGGGGTTGAGGTCCTCGAACTCGAAGTCCTTGAACTCGGGGCCCAGTTCCTCGCGGATGTCCTGCTTGGCGCTCTCCGAGAACTCCCGGATCTTGCGGATGGTGCGGGTGACATCCTGGATCATCTTCGGGAGCTTGTCCGGACCGAAGACGAGCACGGCGAGGACAACGAGCGTGACCAGCTCGAGCGGTCCTATGTCATTGAACACCTGAAGCTCCTTGCGATGTCCTCGGTCCTCGGCCCTCGGTGGTCTGTGCGGGTCTTCCGTGGTCCGGGCCGGGTCCACGGTACCCGGCGTTCCCGCCGGACCGGTACTGTCCGGGCCCCGGTCCGCGTGTACACGGCGGGTTTTCCGGGATGTTTGCCTTGCGGGACGGGTTCGGTACCCGTCCCTGTGAAGTTCGTGTCAGTTGCCGTCCGCGGAGCCGAGCACAAGCGTGACGGTCCGTTGCCGGCCGTCGCGGACGACGGTCAGCTCCAGACGGTCGCCCGGCCGGTGGGCGCGGGTCCTGACGATCAGCTCCTCGCCGGAGTGAACGCGCACGCCGTCGACCTCGGTGATGACGTCGCCGGGCTTGATGCCGGCCTTGTCCCCGGGGCCGTTCGCGGTGACCGCGGGACCGCCGCTCGCGCTCTTGGTACTGACACGGGCGCCGTCCCCCTTGTAGTTCATGTCGAGCGTCACGCCGATCACGGGGTGGGTGGCCTTCCCCGTGTTGATCAGCTCCTCTGCGACGCGTTTGGCCTGGTTGACGGGGATGGCGAAGCCGAGCCCGATGGAACCCGCCTGGCCGCTCCCGCTGGAGTTGCTGTCGGCCGAACGGATGGCGGAGTTTATGCCGACCACCCGGCCCTTGGAGTCGAGGAGGGGGCCGCCGGAGTTGCCTGGGTTGATCGGAGCGTCGGTCTGCAGGGCGTCGACGTACGACACATCGCTCCCGTCGCCCTTCTCGCCCCCGGCCGTGATGGGCCGTTCCTTGGCGCTGATGATCCCGGAGGTGACGGTGCCGGCCAGGTCGAAGGGCGCGCCGATGGCGACGACCGGGTCGCCGACCTCGACGTTGTCCGAGTTGCCGAGGGGCATGGGCCTGAGGCCACGGACGCCGCTGACCCGGACGACGGCGAGGTCGTAGCCGGTGTCCCGGCCGACGATGGTGGCCTTGGCGGTCTCGCCGCCGTTGAACGTCACGGATATCTCGCCGCCGGATCCCGCGGCCTCGACGACGTGGTTGTTGGTGAGGATGTGGCCGCGGTCGTCGAGGACGAACCCGGTGCCGGTGCCCTCCGCGGCGCTGCCCTTGACGTGCAGGGTCACGACGCTTGGCAGCGCACGGGCGGCGATCCCGGCGGCGCTGTCCGGGGCGCGCCCCTTGGGCTCCTCCCCCGCCTGCGGCAACCGGACGTCGCCGAACCCGCCGTTGCGCTCCAGCGCGGCTCCGACGACGCCGCCCACCCCGCCGGCCACGAGCGCGATCAGCGCGGCACCGAGCACCAGCGCCGTCCTGACGCGCTTGCGCCGCTGCTCCTGGGTGGCGACAGGGGCGCCGCTCTGCTGAAGGGGAGCTTGCCGGGCCCACGGGTCGTAGTTCTGCCAGGGAGTGGCGGTGGCGTAAGGGGCGGTGTCGTACGTGGAAGGGGGTGACGACGACGGTACGGGCGCCGGGGCGGGCGCTGCGGCGGGCTCCGGCGCGGGCGGGGCGGGCGGCATGGGCATCATGCCGGGGGCCGGCGCCGTGGCAGGGGTCGGCGCCGTCGTCATGCCGG